>JAOZLM010000088.1 GCA_029934815.1 Desulfocapsa sp.
TGGGAGAATTTTAGTTGGTATTCCTCTTCCAGCTTTTTAGCAATATTACGATACGACCAGCGATCAGCCTTTAAACTCCGCATCTCCTGAATAATTCGCTGTTGCTGTTCATCTTTCTGCAGACAATCGTTCTCGCCCAGAAAATAGCCAAAAGGTACAGGCCCTCCAGAATACTTTCCATCCTTCTTTTTTCTGGCCTTTCCCGCACGAATGGCCTCGGAATGGCTCTTACTGCTCACAGTTACTGAAAGAGCTTTACATAAATCAAGTACCAGAGGAGCAATACCTTCATTTATCTGGAGTTTTCTCTCCGTTTTGTTGACGATATCCCCTTTAAGATCAACACAATAAAGAGAAACTCGTGTCTCTTTCAAAAATGCCAGAAGCTGCAGCGCTTCTTTTGGGCTTCCCATGACCCACTTAGCATGCAGAGTAAAAATAACATCTCCTGCCTGCACATTTTCCAGCAAACGCTTTGCTTCTTTACGATCTTTGAAAGGAACTGTGCATGAGCAATTCTCTTCAATTAAAAACTCACGGCATTGCATTTCGAGCCCATGTACATATTCTTCTAACTCTCTCTGTTGTTTTGCCAACGGAATCAGTTCTGCACGATCCTTATCAAGAAAAATATACGCAACTACTGTCATTCCAGCCCCCTGTCAGTCAACTAAGCTTACATCTTTTGCCGCATTGCCAAGAATACTACAGGAGTAGTGGACAAAACGGCAAGTAATCATTTCATTGTTGACTGTTTTTCTTTATTTTCCATGTGCGCTTCACTCTATTTTTTACCTGATTACCATCGAACCTCAGTTTTGTTCGATTTCTGCGATCCCGTCATTCCGGACTTGATCCGGAATCTTGTGGAAACAGCTAGTTCTAACGAGATTCCGGATCGAGTCCGGAATGACTAAGGTGGTGGCTGAGCTTTAGTGGTAATCATGATTTTTTATTTCCAGACCTTATAAACAGGATCTGCTTTCGTTTCTCCTGCATACGTGATATGATGAATAGTTCTTTTCGGCTTGCCTCTGGCAGGTTTCATGGTTTAGGGGCGAAATATCCCATACCGCAAATTGCATTATTACGTAAAAACAATATGTCAGACCCTAGCGACGATCTACTCCAGCACTACAATAAGCTCACGCCTTTTGAGCAGACCCTCCTGCAATTCCAGTCAATTGTTTACGAGCCTGCCCATTCGACACTCATAGTTAACTGCCTTCGAAAGCTTGATATTCGCAGCCCGCGCGGAAATCGACCAACGGCAGCTAATCTCAACCACTACTTCTCAAAATTTCAGGAGACCGGTCTTCTCACCAAAGAGAAGCAGTGCTCTCCACTTATTGTTGAAAAGCTAAGCCGCATATCCGTTGAAGAAGGTACTTTTGCCGGATACGCAAAAGTTGTTCGCAAAGAAGCGCCTGTCTCCTATTATTATGGCAAATGGACAACCCGCTGCTGGCGAGCCATGCGTGAAATGCGCATCGGAGTGTATACACAGGATTTTGATCTTATTGATGATGCCCTTGAGTTTCTGGCCGGGCAATGCCGTGACATTCTTTCCCCTTTACCACCAACCGTTCAGGTAACCACACGTCCTTTTGACCCGGTATGGTTTAGATCCATTCCACCTTCTTTTCAGTTTTTTCTGTTGGATAATGTTGCAAAATATGAGCTCTCCACCCTGCATCATTTCCCGGAGATTCTCACCTACCTACAGGAAGAAACTGGCCTTGAAGAACTGAGCAGTGATGAAAAACTCCCCTTCCAGCGCATTTTATTCACCCAGTATATCTTTAGAGGACAGCTGGATGAAGCCGAAAAACTTATAACTGAAAACAGCGAGAGCTTTTCAGGAACCGGTGCCGCCGGAACGCTTGCATTCCTCCGGGGAAACAACGACAAAACAGAAGAATTATTTGAGCATGACCTCGATTTCTTAAGAGATCTCAGCGGCACTGAAAATGCAGCTTTTTTTGGCCCAACAGGGTTGTTTCATGGTCTTGCCACTCTACAAAACGACCAGCATGATGAAGAACAAAAAGTCCTCCATCAAATTGGAATAGCACTCTCACTTTTCAGTGGCAGCATTGAAGAAAAAGCGTATCAGGCCTTTGCCGGATTCCTTCAGGTCAGATCGAGCCATGCGCTTCCCGGTGAAGAGATGAGTTTCCATAAGGATGATTCGCCTCACAGTCTCACTATTCTCTTTACCGCTCTTGGCCAATACTGGCTCAACTCCAGCCTGCAGCCGGAAGTGAGTAAACGTGTCGAATCACTTTACAAACACGCAAAAGCCAACGGTTTCCATTTCTTCAGCTTAAACCTTGCAGCCATTCTTGCAGGTGTCGGACATGACGAAGAGGATTACAAATCAATCGTCGAGGAACTCCAGGAAGCAACAGGTCTCAGCCCGCTGATCGATATCCTTGTCTCAGAAGAGCCATGGAAACGTAATCTGCAGGCACTGATTCAGGTGACTGCCTCTTCTCACCCAAGCAGCAGTCTGCAAAGTGAGCGTCTTATCTGGATGGTTGATTACATCAACGGAAACATGCGCATAAGCCCCAAAGAGCAGAAACAGAGCGGCGCCGGGAACTGGAGTAAGGGACGCCCGATCTCACTCTCTCGCCTGTATTCTGGAAAGCTCAACTATTTGAGTGTTCAGGATCGCAAGATTTCCGCCTGTATTGAAAAACAGATTAATCCTGAGACCCATGGTACAAGTTATCATTTCGACATGGATAAAACGCTGCTCGCCATGGTTAATCACCCGTTGCTCTTTTTTGCTAAATCCCCTGGAACTCCCGTTGAATTTGTTTCCGGAGAACCAGAGCTGATGGTTGAAGAGCGTGGCGTACAATTGCATATCTGTTTTGCTCAGGAAGTTACTGAAGATAAAATTACAATCTTTCAGGAGACGCCAACCCGATACAAGATTATTGAAATCAACGACAACCATCGTCGCATTGCTCAAATCACCGGTAAAAACGGATTGATAGTACCCATTGATGCCAGCGAGCAGGTACTTACAGCCATCGGCAACATTTCATCTTTTATGACCGTCCATTCTGCAATTGCAGCAGATATGGATCATCAGGCCCATGCCAATATTGAACGGGTTGATGCAGACCCTACTATTTACATGCACCTGCTTCCCTATGGAACCGGATTCAGGCTGGAGATGTTCGTCAAACCTTTTGTCAATGGTGGCCATTATCTAAAACCCGGGCAAGGTGTTGAAAACATCATCGCTGAGGTTCGCGGCCAAAGACTACAAACAAAAAGAGATCTCGCACTCGAAGAACACAAGGCACGGGAAGTTGAAGAATCGTGCCCCATCCTTGATCTCGCAATTGACCTTGAACAGGAAAACGATCGGGAATGGCATCTGCAGGACCCGGACGACTGCCTTCAGGCGTTACAGGAGTTACAGGGAATTCAGGATCAGGTTATTATCGAGTGGCCTGAAGGTGAAAAGCTCACCATCAGCCACCAGGCATCCCTTAAAAATCTCAATCTCAAGGTGCGAACCAATCAGCAAAACTGGTTTGCCCTGTCCGGCGAATTAAAACTTGATCAGGACACTGTTATTGACCTCAGAGAACTGCTCAAAAAAGTAAAAAATTCCCATAGTCATTTCGTGCAGATCAAGGATGGACAATTTCTGGCACTTACTCAGGAATTCAAAAAGAAGCTTGAAGAAATCAACCTTTACGCTGAGGGTATGAGTGATCAGGATGATGACGATGAAGTACTAATTCATCATCTTGCCGCCATTCCCCTTGAAAAACTTGTAGAGCAGGCCAAAGCACAAGTGGATGATGGCTGGAAAGAACAAATCAAACGCATCCACGACAGCCAGTCTTTTAAACCGGAACTGCCCTCAACCTTACGTGCAGAATTACGTGATTATCAGGAAGAAGGCTTTCACTGGCTTTCCCGCCTTGCCCACTGGGGTGTCGGCGGTTGCCTTGCTGATGATATGGGTCTTGGAAAAACCATTCAGGCTCTAACTGCAATGCTTTCTTTGGCATCTGACGGACCGTCACTTGTCGTTGCACCGACTTCTGTTTCCAGTAACTGGCAGACGGAAGCCAATCGTTTTACCCCGACTCTTAATGTAAAACTCCTTACCGGGAAAAACAGAGCTGAAATTATTGCTGGTTTAGGAAAGTTTGATATCCTCATCACCACATACACTCTTTTGCAGCAGGAAAACGAGATGCTTTCTGCAGTGCACTGGCAGACTGTGATCCTTGACGAAGCGCAGGCCATCAAGAACGCAGCGACGAAACGTTCAAAAGCTGCCATGGCTCTCAATGCCAGATTTAAATTGATTACGACAGGTACTCCCGTAGAAAATCACCTTGGTGAGCTTTGGAATCTCTTTCATTTTATTAATCCCGGGCTTCTTGGTACGTTAAACCGCTTTAACGAACGATTTGCTGTTCCAATTGAGCGATACCACAACCGTGATGCGAGACTTAAACTTAAAAAGCTTATCCGACCATTTATACTGCGACGTATAAAGTCACAAGTCCTTGAGGAGCTTCCATCCCGTACAGAAGTGACGCTCGAAGTGGAACTGAGTGAAGAAGAAAAACTCTTTTACGAGGCTCTTCGCCAGAATGCTCTGGAAGTTCTTGAAAACAACCAGGAAAAGAAAGCCAGACATTTACAAATTCTGACTGAGATTATGAAACTCCGTCAAGCCTGCTGTAACCCAAAGCTGATTACTGCAGACACGACCATCGGCAGTTCAAAACTCAAAGTTTTTTCCTCCGTTATCGATGAATTACTTGCCGGAGGACACAAAGCGCTAATATTTAGCCAGTTTATTGGCCATCTTTCTATTTTACGGGAACATCTGGATGAAAAAGGTATCGATTACCGATATCTTGATGGCTCAACCAGTAGCCCGAAGCGTAAGCAACAGGTTGACAGATTTCAGGCAGGTGAAGGGGATCTTTTCCTTATTAGTCTTAAAGCTGGTGGGCTGGGACTAAATCTTACCGCGGCTGATTATGTTATTCACATGGATCCCTGGTGGAATCCTGCCGTTGAAGATCAGGCATCAGATCGCGCACATCGTATTGGACAGACACGGCCTGTTACTATTTATCGTTTGGTTTGTACGAACACTATTGAGGAGAAGATAGTTCGCCTTCATCAGGAGAAGCGAGATCTTGCAGGGAGTCTGCTGGAGGGATCGGATATGAGTGCCAAAATGAGCAGCGAGGATTTATTAGATCTAATCCGCCGCAAGTGATGAAGCTATAAAAATTCTTCACCTCCTTCGTTGCTGCATATTATTTTAAATGATTACCATCAAAGCTCAGGTACGGGCTTTGGTCATTCCGGACTTGATCCGGAATCTCAACGTAACATGCTATTTTGGGGAGATTCCGGATCAAGTCCGGAATGACGAGATAGCGCCTCGCATTTGAAGCTTTTTACAACTTCATCTGGTAGCTTGTTTCTAAACCGACTGTATCTACTTACTGTAATGCTCTACAATCTCCTGAACCAGTTCTGAAATTGTGTATGTTTCAGGCTGGACATCAACAGCTAAACCGTTATCTGTAACGGTCTTTGCTGTAATTGGCCCAATTGCAGCAATTACTACATTGTGCATTAATTGTTTCAACTCCGCATCATCTTTTGCACCGACCATCGCCAGGAAATTCCTTACTGTGGAAGAGCTGGTGAAAGTCACCATATCCACTTTCCCTGAATTCAGTTCGTCACGCAGTTGTTCCCTTTTTCCTTCAGGTGCGATATTTTTGTACACAGGAGTTACCGTTACCTGTGCACCTGCTCCACGGAGTGTTTCCGGTAGGATCTCTCTCGCTATTTCAGCTCGTGGGATAAGGATATTTCGTCCTTCAACACCCTGATCAAGCAGTGTTTCAGCAAGGCCTTCTCCGGTAAAAACAGCAGGGAGCAGATCAGCACGCACGCCATACTCAAGGAGTAAATCGGCTGTTGCCTTACCAACTGCGGCAATGGAAGGGCCGTTCAGACTTCTGGCATCAAGACCTTTTGCATACAAACGTTCAAAAAAGTATTTTACGCCATGCAGTGATGTAAAAAGTATCCAGTGATATTCCTGCAAACGCTCAAGATCTTCATCCAGTGCTTCGTACGAATCAACAGGTTCAATTTTTATTGTGGAATATTCACGGCAATTGGCACCATTTTCTTCGAGACCAGCCATCAGCTCTGAAGCCTGTTCACGGGTTCGGGTCACCACTATGCGTTTTCCAAAAAGCGGCCGCTTTTCAAACCAGTCAATTTTATCACGTAATGTTACCACATCTCCAACAATGATTAACGCTGGAGGCTTAACTCCGGATTCACGAACAATATCGGCTATGGTATCAAGCGTTCCGACAACAGTACGTTGCTCGGGAGTTGATGCCCAGCGAACCACTGCCACTGGTGTTTTGGGATCACGACCATTTTCAACAAGATTTTTAACAATAATGGGAAGATTCTTAATTCCCATATAAACAACCAATGTACCGGCACCGGTGGCAAGTTTTGCCCAGTCAATCTTAGATCCTGGCTTTGTAGGGTCTTCATGCCCTGTCAAAAAGGCAACAGATGCTGTGTGTTCACGATGGGTAATAGGAATTCCGGCATAGGTTGCAGCGGCAGTGGCTGAGGTAACACCAGGTACGACCTCGAAATCGACTCCACTTTCAGCAAGCACCTCGACTTCTTCACCACCACGACCAAAGATAAAAGGATCACCGCCCTTTAATCTGATCACTGTTTTTCCAGACTCCGCCCAGTCGACCAGCATCTGATTAATCTCTTCCTGGGTGTGGGTATGTTTCACCCCGCCTTTTTTCCCGGCATAGATCAGTTCTGCTTCTTTTGGTACATGCTTCAGTAGCTTAGGGCTTGCCAGATAATCATAGACAACCACCTCCGCTTTTTCGAGGAGATATTTCCCACGTACTGTTATAAGACCGGGATCTCCAGGACCTGCACCAACAAGATATACCTTTCCAATTCTTTTACTTTTCTGCTGTTCACTCATAATATATTAACAAAGACGCCTGACGCCCTTAAATTGTTCTTCTGTGCCTTTCAAACATTCAAACAACACAGCTTTTCTACAAACTCCTACAAGGTGCTTATGCTAGCTTATTTTCTGCTCACCAGTGTTAGCAACTTTCACACAATTCATCAAGTAAAGAAGCTGCCAGAAGTGGAATCATCAACTCGTGATGCCCGGTGATATGGTAGCCTTTACCCCCTCCCGCTGTGGGTCTGTTTACAACGTTTGTAAGGGGACGATACTGTTTCATAAAATCAAAATTTGCAGTGGTGAAATTATCCACTTTATTTCCAAGGTTTCGAACCAGTGTCAATGCCTTTAAGAATACCTCAGGCAGCAGCACTGCGGAACCGATATTCAGATACGCCCCACCCTGCAAGCCGGCTATCTCAGTACAGAAAATACGAAAATCTCTATGGGATGTTGCACCGATATCTGCACCTGACGCTGTGGGATGAATATGAATAATATCAGTTCCGATGGCAACGTGTACGGTGACAGGAATGCCTAGTCTTGCAGCCGTTGCCAGCAGACTCTTATCATTATGGGGATAGTCCATGGTTAGCAAATATTCACCAACCGCCTGTCCCATGCCCATATTCTCTTTAGCACCCAGTGAAATTGCGGTATTTAGCACTTCACCTGTCTCTTTAGCGGCACCAAAAGCACCATCGTCAAGGACATCGCCCACCTCTTCCGAAGTGCATCCGGCCATGGCAATCTCCGCATCGTGTATTATGCAGGCGCCATTCATAGCCAATCCAGTGATAATTGATCGCTCCATAAGATCAATAATGAGCGGGTTCAATCCTACCTTTATTACATGAGCACCCATTCCCATAATAATTGGCCTGCCGGCACGATGTGCCTTAGCCAGACGCTGAACAAGTTCAGGAAAATCATGCCCTAGCAAAATATCCGGGAGAGAATTCATAAAGCTGCGCAAACTGGAATTTTCTTTAAGCGGTTTCCCAAAATGGTCAATAGTAACCTTGGAGTACCTATCAAACAAAGAATAGGTTTTCAGGCCACTAAGATCCTGCGGTTTAATTTTCACCAAACATCTCCTCTTCCACTAGTTCACACAAGACATGTTCAATCCAGAGATGGACTTCTTGAATGTGTGCAGTTTTTGGGCTTGGAACATTCAGGGTTATATCTGCAAGTTTTCCAAGCTCACTCGCCCCTCCTAAGAGACCACCGGTAAGAACAGCGGTGCGCATTCCAATATCTTTGGCAACTTCTATGGCTTTAATAACATTTTGACTGGAACCTGAAGTGGAAATACCTAAAGCCAGATCTTCTGTTTTTCCCAGCGCCTGAACCTGTTTGGAGAAAATCTCATCAAATGAAAAATCATTACCGATGGATGTTATAACGGAAGTATCGGTGGTGAGAGCTATTGCAGCAAGAGGTCTGCGATTAATCAGGAAGCGGTTTACAAATTCGGCAGCCATATGCTGAGCATCGGCGGCACTACCACCATTGCCAAAAATCAAAATCTTTCCATCCTGGCGTAAAGTCATTACCATTTGGCAGGCAAGATCAATCAGACGATCACGACTTTCTTTGACAAAGGTCTCTTTCGCCATCATTGAATGTATTAATGCTTCTGAAACAGCTTGTTCCATACTCAGTT
>JAOZLM010000375.1 GCA_029934815.1 Desulfocapsa sp.
ACGGTCGGATGCGCCAGCACTTTCATTGCAGATTCCACATCCCATTCATCTTGTAATTCCATGCTTTATAACGCTCCCTGATTTTTTCTTTTGTCTTGAGGCTTTGGTGTACTATAATTCCAGTAATACAAAGATGCAATAATTCAGAGTATCACAGAGGAGATGTTATGAACCAGTTTGACAGTGCGATGTTTCTTGAAAATATAGAGTGGTTCGATGAAACAGGAAAAGAACTGGTTCATCGTTTGCCCGAATCCGGATCAGGAGAGATTAAGTGGGGAGCGCAACTCACAGTTCGCGAAAGTCAGGCTGCCGTATTATTCTATAAAGGAAAAGCCTGTGATGCTTTTGGTCCCGGACGTCACACCTTAAAAACCGGTAACCTTCCCATCGTCACCAAAATTCTGTCTATTCCCTGGCGGGGTAACTCTCCTTTACGGGCAGAAGTGTATATGGCAAATCTGAAGTATTTTACAGATCTCAAGTGGGGAACCAGTAATCCCGTTGCCTTCAAAGACAGTGAACTCGGCCTTATTCGTTTGCGTGCTCACGGTGTATTTAATATTCAGATTGTACAGCCTGTATTGTTTATAAATTCCATGGTGGGAACCATGGGCAAATTCACCACCGATGATGTGGGCAATTATCTGAAAAGAGTGATTGTTTCCCGTTTTAACGATTATCTCGGTGAAACCCTGGATACCATCTTAAATCTGGCCGGACAGTTTGATGAACTTTCCAAAGAACTTCAGAAACGATTAGCCGAAGATTTTGGTCATTTTGGCCTGCATCTCAGCCATCTGTATATCACCTCAATTACACCGCCTGAAGAAGTGCAAAAGGCAATAGATGATAAAAGTCGGTTAAGTGTAATTAATGATATTGATAAATTCGTGAAGATGAAAGCAGCCATGGCCATGGAAAAGGCTGCCGAAGGGCAGGGCGAAGCTGGTGCAGGAATAGGTCTTGGCATGGGAATGATGATGCCGGGGATGTTTGCAGCGAGTCAGGCAACAGCAGCTCCCGCTTCAACGCAGCCAGCAAAGTCTGAGATAGTTTGTCCGGATTGTCAGAATATGATCCCTTCTGATGCACGGTTTTGTCCGCTTTGTGGACATCAGCAACTGGTACTTAGCCAGTGTGTGAATTGTGGAAAGAATCTTGCTCCAAATGCAAAATTCTGCTCAAAGTGTGGACATTCCACCAGTGAAAAACCACAAATCAGTGTGTGCCCGAAATGTAAGAGTGAAAACCTTCCGGGGTCTATGTTCTGTAATCAGTGCGGCGAACGATTGTAGGCTAAGAGGCCTTAAATGGATCTGACAATCCACCAGAACTGCCCGTCCTGCGGAGCAGGTATTGTACTGAGCGAGGCAGACAGGCTGATAACTTGTCCATACTGTGATGTGCAAAATTACATGGTAACCCGGGGGCCTTTACGTTTTGTGCTTCCCCATAAGGCTCCAGACCATATCCTGCCTCAGGATATGTTTTACGCACCTTATTTACGCTTTAAAGGCAATGTTTTCTACTGCAAAGGGAAGTTCTTAAAATACAAAGTGGTGGACACCACCCAGAAAGGAATGGTTGCCTCAGCCCTGCCGCCATCCCTTGGGCTTCGTCCTCAGGCTATGCCTGTAATTCTTGTAACTGATAAACTCACCGGCCATTTTCTCCCTCAGACAATCAAAGCAAAAAAACTGGTGGAACGGGCTGCTCAGCTAACCGTTATTGATTCTGAAAATATCAAATCCCCTTTTTATCACAGGGCATATATTGGTGAAACTGTCAGCTGTATTTATCTGCCACTCTATATTGATGATGACACGCTTTACGACGCAGTAACAAATAAAGCGCTCGGCAGGGGCGGATCAGAAAAGAATATACTGGCTCGTAGCATGCGGTATAAATCAGGTTGGGCGCCCCATTTTTTAGCCACTGTTTGTCCGCATTGTGGCGATTTACTCCGTGGTGAACGTGATAGTCTTATCCTTTCCTGTTATAACTGCCATTCTTCATGGCAGGAACAGAAGGGCGGATTTCAGCAAATTAAATGGAGCGCAGTTGCATCAGCTTATAAAGAGATGTATTATCTTCCTTTCTGGCAGCTGACGGTTCGTGCCACAGGTGTAGTACTGGATACTTTTGCTGATTTATTGCAGCAGACAAATCAGCCTCTGGTTATTCAGCAGCGTCATAAGGAGCGGAAGCTCGTTTTCTGGATTCCAGCTTTTAAGGTACGGCCAAGTACATTTCTTCGTTTGGGGAAAAATATAACCCTCAGTCAGGAAAAAATTGGAAACGGTGTTCAGGAAATGCCGAGGAGCAAACATCCGGTAACATTGCCAAGAAATGAGGCCGTTCAGTCTTTGAAAAGTGTTCTTGCAGGAATAGCCCTGAATAAAAAGAATTTACTGCCCAAACTGTCTCGTGTACATTTTCAACCGCTGGAGACAGAGCTTAGGTATTTGCCTTTTTTTGACAGAGGCCATGACTTTGTAGAGGAACAGACCGGTATCTCCATTGCTCAATCGGTTTTACGTTTTGGTCGTAAATTGTAAAAGTACTTTTTTTAACCTGAATACCACTAAAGCTCAGCCACCGCCTTAGTCATTCCGGACT
>JAOZLM010000376.1 GCA_029934815.1 Desulfocapsa sp.
GAAAACAAAAGCTAGAAATGTTCTTGATTAACCAATACATGAGATGATTATGCTGTAAATATTTGGCTAGCACCCCATCTTCGCCCGATCCGGCTTTTTCGCATATGACCCAATATAGCTCTCAGATAAGCGGAGACTTCGAGCCGGCTTGAGCGAACCTGGGGCGCTATCCAAACATTTACAATTGACGGATTGTAGCACTAATTCTCCTTCAACCCGAATGCTTACATTATGCTGGATTACAATAGTTCACTCACTGCTCTAACTCTTCTGCTTACTGTATTGATTTTTTGTCGTTCTATTTCGCTTCGTAAGCGTGCTGCCGTGCAGTCAGCTCTCCTTGCAGAGATCAAGAATAAATTAAACACCAATGAAGAGGAAAAAGTTAGAGAACTGGATTTTCAGACAAACCTGCAACAGGCGGAAATCACAACCGAACTTCAAAAATCACGATCTTCTGTTGTACATAACCGTAACAACCGAAGAACCCCTGAACGCTACCAATATGCCCAGAGTATGTTTCAATCAGGTATGCCTGCAGATGAAATTTCATCTGCACTTGGAATGTCCACAACTGAAATTTCACAACTTTTAAAACTCGCAAACATTGCATGTGACGCTGAGGGATGAAGGGGTAAATATTTGGCTAGCCCCCCATCTTCGCCCGATCCGGCTTTTTCGTATATGACATAATTAACTCGTTATACCGCTCTGCGGTGTAACGCATCTGGAAGCGCTCTGCGCTATATTTAATTAACAACTTTCCAGGAGAAAGGCACTAAAGAATAAACCGATAACAACCGATAAAATAAGAGAAAACAAACAAATCACCCCATCAAAAACAGACTGACAAAACATTATGGTATCAGGAAAATACAGCGCTCTTGCAGGGTCTCTTTCCCGTGAACAAAGACTGGCAAATATTTCCACTAATCTTGCCAACGTCAACACCATTGGCTACAAAAAATCCCGTATGAGTTTTGAGTCTCTTTTGCGGGGAGAAAAGCAAATTACTGACGCCGAAGGAATTAATTACAGTCGTGTTCGGGAAAACTTCACAGAGTTCACAGAAGGCCCTATAAAAGGAACAGACAATCCTTTGGATATTGCCATATATGGTGATGGCTTTTTTAAAGTTCAGAGTCTGGATGGAATCAAATATACCAGAAGGGGTGATTTTCAAGTTGATCAGGATGGTACACTTCTCACCGGAAATGGTATGCCGGTACTTGATGAAGGCAATGCTCCCATTGTCATTCCCGATACTGATCTTTCCAAAATTTCTATTAACAGCCTTGGTGAAGTATCCATACTTTACATAGATGGGACGCGAGAAGTTGTGGGGGACATCGCTGTTTATACAATGCAGGACAATATGTATCTTAAAAGAGAATCAGACACACTTTTTTCTTTAAAAGAGGGCGGAAAGGAAATTCTTGCAGAAGAGCCACAACTTGCAGTGTCCAGCCTCGAAATTTCCAACGTAAATATGATAGAAGAAATGGCACTTATGATTGAAAGTAAGAGAACCTTCGAAAGCTATCAAAAAGTTATCAAGGCGTATTCACAATTGGGACAGAAACAGGATGAACTGGGAACAATCGGTTAAATAGACAGAAAGGAATATTATGATACGATCACTTTGGACCGGTACCACCGGCATGAACGCTCAGCAGTTGAATCTTGATGTCATTGCCAATAATCTTGCTAATGTAGGTACAACAGGATTCAAAAAGAGTAGAGCAGATTTCCAGGATCTTATGTACCAGATCATGAAAGTTCCAGGGTCTCAAACTTCAGCTGACACAGAATCCCCTGCAGGTATCCAGGTTGGTCTTGGTGTTCGTCCTGCAGCTGTACAAAAACTTTTTACCCAGGGAGATCTCATCCAAACAGGCAATGAACTGGATGTTGCCATTGAAGGCCCTGGATTCTTTCAGGTTGAGCTTCCTAACGGTGAAACAGCATACACGCGTGCCGGCGCTTTCAAACGTGACAGTGATGGCCGTATGACAACGTCAGACGGCTATCCTATTATCCCGGGTATTACCATTCCCGATGGCTCACGCCAGATAACTATCAGTGAAACCGGTGTTGTGAGTGCGATCATTGGAGATGACACAGAAAGTACTGAAATTGGTGATTTTGAGACAAGCATTTTCACCAACAATGGTGGCTTGCTTGCCGTTGGTAGAAATCTTTTTAGAGAGACTGATGCATCAGGAACACCACAGGACGGAACTCCTGGTGATGATGGCTATGGACTGTTACTGCAAAATTTCATTGAAGGCTCCAACGTAAACATTGTTGAAGAGATGGCATCAATGATTACCACCCAACGGGCATATGAGATCAATTCAAAGACCATTCAGACTTCAGATGAGATGATGCAAACCACCAACAATATGGTGTAATGAATGCATAAACTTTTTTTTCTTCGTAAATATTCGGCTAGCCCCCCATCTTCGCCCGATCCGGCTTTTTCGCATATGACCCAATATAGCTCTCAAGCCGGCTTGAGCGAACCTGGGGCACGGGAGTCTACGCTTACCCTATCCAAACATTTACAATTGACGGATTGTAGCACTAATTTTCCTTTAACCCGAATATTT
>JAOZLM010000377.1 GCA_029934815.1 Desulfocapsa sp.
CCATGGCCACCAGGGTGAGAATCTGCATCAGGTGATTCTGTACCATATCCCGCAGTTGGCCGGATTTATCAAAATAGCCCCAGCGTCCTTCAATACCGACCTCTTCGGCCACGGTAATCTGGACATGATCAATGGTGTTATGATCCCAGTTGGTGGTGAAGATGGAGTTGGTAAAACGCAAGGCCAGCAGGTTCATCACTGTTTCTTTGCCAAGATAATGGTCGATTCGATACACCTGATCTATGGCTTCTCCTAATCGTTTATACTCTTCCGGCACATCAAGATTAATCAGGACATAATGGAGTCGTGCCTTCTGGAGTAATCCATGATAGAACGGTCCGATGAAAATTTACCCATGCGCACTGCATTGAGAATGGACATTCTGGTCCAGTTTTTCTTATCCATAAAGGCATTACCAACAAGATCCTGACAGTCGATATGAGCTCTGTAATCAGCAAACAGGGTGTATTGGTCATCATAGAGCAGGGAATCAACGATGGGCCTGAATAACTCCCTATCTCCGTGCGAAATTTCAGGTAGCAGTTGTTTACTATTTGGCGGCTCGAAGTGGTACTACCTATCGAGGTATGGCTGTTATGGAATCTGCAAAAATACTTACTTGTTGTGTGAGGAGGGATGTATGCCTGCTTTTTCAGAAGTTCGAACCAATTCGGCGAGGGATTCGACCTCCATTTTTCGCATAAGTCGAGCTCTATGTGTTTTTACGGTATTTTCACTTACTTTAAGATCGTCGGCAATCTGTTTATTCAGCATCCCAGAAATAACGTGAACTAGAACTTCATGTTCACGTGATGTCAGAGATTGTACAAGCCGACGGATATCGTTTATTTCGTTTTCTTTTATTCGTATATGGTTGTGTTTTTTGATGGCTTGCTGAATGGTATCAAGAAGTTCCTGATCTTCGAAGGGTTTTGACAGAAAGTCAATGGCACCAGCTTTCATTGCCCTGACACTCATAGGTACAGTGCCATGCCCGGTGATGAAAATAATTGGGAGTGAAACGTGCATTTTTTGTAATTCACTTTGCAGATCAAGACCGCTTAATCCTGGCATTCGAATATCAAGAACCAGACATCCCGGTCTGTCAGATAAGATGGTTTCAAGAAACTGGTGAGCAGATGAAAATGTCTCAGCTTGAAGTCCCACCGACTTGACCAGGGTTCTCAAGGAGTCTCGGATAAGCTCATCATCATCCACTATATACACAACAGCATCGGATATGGTCATTGGTCTTCCCTTATACAAATTGGTACGGTGAAGGAAAATGTACTTCCTTTATCAGGATTTGACGCAGCCCAGAGTCTGCCGCTGTGATCTTCAATGATTGAGCGACTGATAGAGAGCCCCATTCCCATACCATTCGCTTTACTACTATGAAATGCGTCAAACATTTTCTCCACTTCCTTTTCATTGATACCAATACCAGTGTCTTGTACCGAAACCATAACAGACTCTGACTTTTCTATTGCGACAAGAATACGTATTTCACGGAAGCCGGTCCCTTGACCGCTCATAGCTTCGATGCCATTAATAATCAAATTAAAAAGAACCTGTTGCAACTGAATGCGATCTCCAGTTATCGGGGGTAAATCATTTACACAATGCAGTTTCAGGAATATGTTTTCTTCTTCGGCTTTTTTGCGAAGCAGCACGATCACTTCCTGGATTACATTTTGAATATCGAGGCGTGATTGTTTTACCGGTTCTTTTTTTAAGGCCATCCGGATTCGTGTTATAACTTCTTCAGCACGCCTGTTACCCGCAATTACACCGGCCAGCGCTTTACCGGCTTCATTCGGTTGTGCAGGAACATTTCCCAAAAAACGCTGTGCTGCCTGAGCATAGGTGCGAATAGCGGATAAAGGTTGATTAAGCTCATGGGCAAGAGATGCGGCAATTTCTCCCATGGCGAGCACCCGTGTGATATGTGCTCGTTCATCACGAAGCTTTTGAGACTCTTTTTCTGCCCGTTGGCGTCTCCGACTGTGCATAATGACAACAAACAGAGCAAGGGTCAGGCTTAGAATTATGACGACGATGCCGATTATTTCTTTCTTGTGTTGCTCCCATTGAGATGGCTCACGATAGCGTACAATACTGCCTGCTGGTAATTTGTTTTCGTCAACGGACCAGCGTTTGAGTTGTCGCCAGTCAAATAGTAACTGATTTCCTTTTTCCTTAAAACCCAGTTCTGGCAGGGGCTTTTTCTCTAATATTTTCCTGGAAAGTTCAGCAAACCTTTTCCCCTGTATTTCAGCACTGAGCAGATTGCCTCCTATGATACCTCGTCCAAGGTAGAGATCTATAATTCCAAATGTCGGTGCATTGGCTACATTACATACTTTTGTCATCATCACACGCGGGACAAAGTGTTCATTATTGATGTCACGTAAGAACGAAAGAAAAAGAATCACTGAGTCTTCCGGTAGTTGTGTGACTTCCAGGAGAATATCTTTACTGGAAATATCATCCAGATAGTGGATTGTAAGTGGTAAATCCAACTTATCAAAAGCCTCAACTGCCAAATCTTTTATCTTTTTATCTGTTACAGATGTGCCGCTGATAATATAGAGGTTCTTCGTTTTCGGGAA
>JAOZLM010000378.1 GCA_029934815.1 Desulfocapsa sp.
ACTATTCCAATTCCGGCACGGTCTGTGCAAATATCACCCATAACACATAAACGTCGTATTATTCGCTACACTTTTGTAGCACTTATGTGGTATAGTGTCTCATTGCGCTACGGTTATGTTGCAAGAAACCTCTACAAGGTCTAAAGGTTTATGAATGCATCAAGAAGAAATACGATCCTTTTAGCAATTAATGAGCTTGCCGCCTCGGACGAAGGCGAAGTAACCGAGAAAAGCAAACTCCTTGAAAAATGCTGCCATATTCTTATGCAAAATCAGGAATATTGTCTGATTTGGGCCGGAGTTCGGGACGATGACAACCAAAGCATTACACCACTTGTTGCTCTAACATCTGCAAATATCCCTGATCTCGACTGTATGGATCTGGTGGAGCAGGTTGTAACAGAAATGCATGAAGAAAATCCTGCAGCAAAAGCACTTCTCAGCGGAAAACACGTTATCTGCCAGGACATCCGTAATCAACAAGAATTTCAAGCAATGCAAGAGATTGCTCACCAGACAGGTTTTTTTTCCTGCTCTGCATGGCCACTCATTTACAAGGGAAAAGAATTTGGTGTAATTTCCATTCATTCAGAAAATAAAAGCTGTTTTATTGAAAGAGAGACTGCCTTTCTGGAAACGGTTATCGCCGATATATCTCTCGCTCTGTACTCGCAAGACATTGCACTCACCATGCAGATTGAAAGAGATTTCAATCGTGAAATTGTGGACACCATGCAGGCATTGCTTATCTCCGTTTCCCCATGCGGGCGCATCCTCTCTTTCAACCAGACAGCAGAAGAAGTTACCGGTTATAAAGAGCGTGATGTGATTGATCGCTACTGGGTTGATGTCCTTATGGCACCGGATCACAGAACATCAAATCAGCGCCTTGTCAGCAATGTTCTCAAGGGTGAGCAGGATCAAATGAATTTTGAGTCGTGCCTGCTTACCAAAAACAAACAGGAAAAAATAATAAACTGGCATGCATCATTTCGGCAAAATATTGAGCAGGGAAAGGTGGGTATGGTTCTTTTTGGTATAGATATTACCGAAAAAATCCAGGCCAACAAAGAACTTAAACAAGCCGTTGCCCAGTGGGAAAACATATTTTCAGCAATTCAGGATCCTGCATTAATTGTCTCAATCGACTCTAAAATTCTTGATGCCAACCCTGCAACCTTTACCGCAGCCAGGAAATCCCGCTCTGAGGTAATTGGCCATCAGTTATGTGACATCCTTCACCTTGAACGTTTAGAATCTTCCTGCCCGCTGGAAGATCTCGTTAAAAGCAGACACAGTAGAATCCTTGAGACAGAACTTCGCGGGTTGCACGGGAACTATCTCCTCACAGTCAGTCCCTTAAATCTGCAAAACAATACCATGGAAGCAGCTCTTCTTGTGGCAAGAGATCTTACCGAAGAAGAGCAGATGAAAGCAGAAGCAATGCGTTCAGCACAGCTTGCATCGGTTGGAGAACTAGCAGCTGGCGTTGCCCATGAGATCAATAATCCCATCAATGGCATTATTAATTATGCTCAGATTATCCTGGATGCCCCCGATGATCCTGAAAATACCGATCTCCTTAAACGGGTAATTAAGGAAGGCAAACGAATTGCCTCTATCGTATCTAATCTTCTCGATTTTTCAAGACGCCGTGAGGATTCTCCTGAAAGTGTTTCCATCCATACGATTGTCGATAACTGCCTGGAGCTTATTCAGCATCGCTTCAACAATGACATGATAGAAATTGCTCAAAATATACCCGACGAATTACCACTTGTTTATTGCAATGCGCAACAGATCCAACAGGTCCTACTCAACATCCTTTCAAATGGTCGCTATGCACTGAATAAACGCTATAAAACACAGAATCCAAATAAAATCTTTTCTATCACAGGAGAGACGGTACAACTTGATGACAATAATTATGTACGCCTGACACTGACAGATAACGGCACGGGCATTGAACACGATACGATTGAACGGGTTTTTGATCCATTTTACTCAACAAAACCAAAAGGCGAAGGTACTGGGCTTGGACTAAGTATCAGCCATGGCCTTATACAAGATAACAAAGGACTGTTACGTATTCAAACAGAACCCGGCGAATCAACTTCACTCATTGTAGACCTACCGGTCTCTACGGAATAAGGAGAAGTTTATGACAAATCCCACACGATCTCTCATTATACTTTCAATAGCTTTTGTCATTGCTGTAGCTGTTGTTTTTTATATGAATCTGCAAATTGCAGCTGAACAAACATTTCTCCGCTACAATCTTATTTCTTTAGGCTGCCTTGTCACAGTATTTGGAATCTTTCTGTTCCTCTTCTCTAAAGAAGGTGACAATGCAAAAAAAGATCAGGACCAGCTCAAACTGGAGATAGACAACATTACTGATTCTCTTAATGATGCCCAGTCAAGGCTTGATGATGCAGTGGAAAAAAAGACGTTTGAGATGTCAGTCATCAATGGCTCTCTAAACAGGGAAATTGCAGAACGCATTCAGGCGGAAACGGACGGAACGAAACTGCGAAAACGCTTACATGCAATTCTTGATTCTGCCGGAGACGGTATCTTCGGTATTGACAACAACGG
>JAOZLM010000089.1 GCA_029934815.1 Desulfocapsa sp.
CAGATAAGGTCTGAACAATGATGGCGTCGTAAAAACTCTTCATCTTCTTCGTCACTACAAATTTGCTGTCATTACGACGTACTTAAGTACGCCTCATTCCATCAAATTTGCGTTCCTCGAATATGAAGTTTTTCACCCGAACAAAGGGTATAAATACTTAGCCATCTAAAATTTAGGTTTTTACGAGCTTGTCAACAATGACATGTTAATCTTTTGTGAAAAGCTGTAGTGAGACTTCTCTGGTCTCACTTGCAAACTGTCTGTATTTTGTCCCGGAAATATCCAGCATTAACTTTGACGCCTTCACAGAATCACTATCTGCATATTTATCAGAAAGATAGATTATCTCTTTAATTCCCGCCTGAATAATAACCTTCGTACATTCGTTGCACGGAAAAAGTCCAACATAAATTTTACATCCTTTCAAATCGGGAGCTGTGGAATTTAGTACTGCGTTAAGCTCGGCATGGCAGACAAAAGGATATTTTGTATCTAAATATTCACCCTCACGCGCCCATGGCAGCTCATCATCCGAACATCCCCATGGAAAGCCATTATAGCCAACACCTACGATTTTATTTTGAGGGCTTGCCACGCAGGCACCCACCTGAGTACTTGGATCTTTACTGCGTTGCGCTGAAAGCAGGGCAACTGACATGAAATAATCGTCCCAGCTGAGATAGTCGGTCCGTTTTTTTGTTTGTGTGTCGGGTGTGTTCATGATAGTTCCTACATAAATGGAATCCTTGCACGAATCATTGGTAAGAGCTGTTGGTTCTCTTTCAGATCGCCAAGAAATGCGTTGGCCTGTTCAAGGAGTTGGACGTTATCTTTTCGGATTCCCCATGCGAGATACTCTTCGGTGGCAAGCGTCAGAATAGGGCTTAATTTGTTGTTTTCATTTACTGCGGCAAAGTGGCAGATCATGGGGGCGTCATAGACAAAAACGTCGATATCTTTATCGATGAGCGCTTCTACTGCATCAGCAGGATCAGTAAAGTATTTGACCTTGGCTCCGTTAATAGTGCTGGTGATAAACAGATCGCCAGTGGTATCTTTTATTATACCAATTCTATAATTGGAGTTCATCAGACTATAAATACCAGTTGCAAAACGTGCTTTTTCCTGGAGGCGTACCAGCAGAATCTGACCAGACCTGAGATAAGGGTTGGAAAAAGCGATACGATACTGTCTTGCTTTGGTGATCGACATGGAGGACATTATAATGTCGATTTTGTCAGCTTCTAACGCGGGGATCAGTTCGTCCCAGTCCATATCAACAAATTTCACTCTTTTTCCTAAATGGCGGGCAAGTTTTTTAGCAAGATCCGCCTCAAGTCCGTCAAATCGTTTCCCGTTTTTATAAATAAGAGGCGGCGCATTGGCTGTAATTCCAACACGAAGATATGAAGGAGGAGGAACTTTTGTAGCAGGTTCAGTCGATGCTGCTAAATCACTTTCTCTTGGGGTACCGGAAGGAGCACAGGCAAGGAGGCCAGCCAGTAGATAAGCACAAAGAAAAACAAGCGTTATATTTATGAAGGGAAGTCGTTTTTGCATCAGTTTGTCTCCTGCTGATTTTTTCCGGACTTTCTTCGCTTACGCCAGTTGGTGGCTCCGGTAAGTTTATTTATAAAGCCTTTAATAGTCTCAAAATAGAGACGCCCGCCAACAGCAATCATCGTGTTGTGTTGAGCGCCGGGAATGATAACAAACTCCTTTGTTCGTGCACCGCTGTGGGCTTGTAATTTTTCTGCCTCAGCTGCCGGAATAAGTTCATCAAGAGCACCATGAAAAATAAAGGTTGGTTTGGTTACTTTCTCGATTTTTTGGAGGTTTCTAAAGCCATCTTCTTCTGTAAATTCAATTGATTCAAGATCAAGACCCAGATTCTTAGCAAGTGGTATGGTGTCGGCAATGGCGCTTTCAAGGATTAATCCTTTGATATCGTCTTCGTGATTTTTAGCAAGATCAATGGCGGGTATAGAACCAAGGGATCTTCCCATCAAAAATAATGCACCAGTAAATTGATTAAAGGAGAGCCAGTTGCGTGCCTCCTGAAATAATACTTCCGCATCTTCAAGCATATTCGAAACAGTTGGTGTGCCATTACTCCAACCATAACCACGGTAATCGACGACCAGAAAATTCATACCGGCCGCATTGTACATGGGGCCGATTTCATCGTAATCGCATACCTTTTCACCATTACCATGGAAAAAGAGGATGTTTGGGCTGCTTTTATCATGGATAAAGAATCTACAGCCGATGATAATGCCTGCTGCGACTTCGATGTCTATATCTTCAGCATTTCCCGGTAGTTGCGTTTTAGTACATTTCTCAGGGTAAAAAATAGATGCCAGAACTTCCGGCTGATCAAGTTTTGTATATGATTCCATAGCGTTCGATTCAGTTGTGAGTAGCAGTAATAAAAGACACAGGTAGACAATTTGAATAGTGTTTGGCTTGCCTGCTCTTTTCATAATGAAAGATGTTTTGGTTAAAGAGGTGTTGCTCTAAAGGTGTAATCATAGAAGGATTTGTTACAAACAGCAACGTTTAAACTTCTTTCCGGAGCCACAGGGGCATGAGGAATTTCTGGGGATTTTTTTTGTAGAAGATTCTGGAATACCATCAAGGTAAAACCACGTATCATCCTCTTTAATAAAGCTGCTTTTTTCCTGGAGGTGACACAGGTGGCCTGACACTATAAAACTTGCAATAAAACTTACTGTGCCATTGGCATCCTGTGCTGTTCCCTGTTCTGTATCCAGAATCTCAAGGTTTATCCATTTAACTGGTGTTTCATCCGTGTCCAGTTGTTTTGGGCGGGTTTTTGCAGCCCAGCTTGCCAGCAGGTATTCATTGTTCATTTTGCTAAAGGCAGTATATCTGGATCGCATTAGCTGTTCAGCCGTTTCAGCCCTGGCTGTACCTTCTAAAACAGGCATACAGCATTCAACATACGTTTTTTTACTGCCGCAGGGGCACTGCTGTTGTTCGCTCATTTTGTTGCACCACTTTTTTGTTTTCGAAATAACTTGATTGCAAGAATTATAAAAGGCGAAGCATGATAGAGGAGATCAAAAATATCCAGAGGTTTTTTGAGATTCCCCTGACTGAGCATTCGCACTTTTTCAAGAAGATGCGGCTCAGGAACAAAAGGCGAAAGCCCAAGGAGTACGCAAACGACTAACAGCATACCCATGGGGATATTATCGATAAATTTCATGGTAAATTACGTGTTTTATAAGTGTGGTAAACGTGATAGTGACAGTTGCTGTGTCACTTGTGTGGCAGTTTCTTCAATGGATCTGCCATCAGAAGAGATAACCGGTATATCATAACGCAAAAAGATCTGGTTTGCCTGGCTGAGTTCTCTGGTGCATGTGGCAAGCTCTGCATAATTACTGTCTTGATAGCGTTTTTCCCTTACGTGATGCAGGTTTTGTGAAGTTGTGGAGAGGCCGATTACTTTCTTTCTGTTTTTCACAATTGCAGATGGGAGGCTAAGGCTGTTCAGGTCTTCTTCCACAAGGGGGTAATTTGCCGCTTTTACGCCCATCTGAGTCGCAAGATAGATTGAGATTGGAGTTTTACCAGATCTTGAAACACCAAGCAGAATAACTTCTGCCTCATCATAATCTTTAAGCCGTGAACCATCATCGTGGGAAATGGAGTACTGGATAGCACTTACCCGTTTGCCCATGGTTGAATCGTCAAGGTGTCTGGCCGTTCCGGAAATACGAATGGGTTTTGCCTCAAGCATTACCTCAAGCTCTTTAAGATAGGAGTCGCAGATATTGAAAAACTCAACTCCCGGTATATCAAGTATCCGGATCAGATCCTCATTCATAACCGTTGAAAAAATAAGGGGGAATCTTCCTGTGGATTGTGCCTGAATGCGTTCAATGGCGGCCTGTGCATCCTCTTCGGTTTGGATAAAAGGGATTTTTTCAGTATTGAAGCTGATCTCAGGAAACTGACAGAGTAGTGATTTGCCAAGATCTTCAGCCAGAATTCCAGTACTTCCCGAAAGGTAATAAACATCTTTTGAATGCCACATCTGCTTGTCTCCATTGGTATGCTGTGGTACTACAATCTATTATTGTACCTTTGTATCAGAAAAATCACTCTCTCGAAAGTTTTCTCTTCATTCTTGACCGTATATGGCCAAAATTCGACAACTCCTGTCCTCATACTCGTTCCTTGGTCTCATTCGTTACCTGCGAATGCAGGCGATGGGCAAAGAGCTGATTGTTACCGGAAGCTGCAAAAATTGTGGAAGCTGTTGCAGGCGAATAAACCTTGAAGGGAAAAGAGGGTGGCTGCGATACGAAGAAGATTTTTTTGAAGTTGTAGCCGATTTTCCCGAATACGCACGATTTCAGATTACCGGAAAAGATGAACAGGGGTTTTTGCGTTTTTCCTGCACCTGGCTGACTGATGAAGGGTTTTGTAAAGATCATAAAAACAGATTGGATCTGTGTCGAAATTTTCCTGATAAGACTTTGCATTTCTGCGGTGGTACATTACCGGATGGCTGCGGTTATATGATACGGGAAGTGCGTCCGTTTAAGAAATATCTGTCGGATGAAATCGAGAAGTGAGCTTATGACGAAACGAATTCTAATTCTCGAACCTTATTATGGCGGTTCGCATAAACAGTTTCTGACAGGTGTTCAACATTGCGTTGAAGCAGAATACGTCTTATTTAGCTTACCCGCCCGCAAATGGAAGATGCGGATGCAATTTTCTGCAATCTGGTTTGTGCAGCAAATCAAAGTCCTGCCCGAAGCAGACCAGCAATTTGATGTCGTACTCTGTTCCACCTTTGTTGATGTGGCAGTCCTGCGTGCCTTACTTTGCAATCTGCCTCACTGGAACGCAAAAGCCGTTGTGAAAACGTATTTCCATGAGAATCAGTTTGCCTATCCCAGTCAGAAAAAAGATATTTCCATGCGGCAATTTGTCTCCATAAACTATACAACTGCACTGGCCTCTGATAGCTGCGCTTTTAACTCATACTATAACCTTGACTCCTTTGTAGGTGGCGTGCAGAAAATAGCAAAGTTTGCAACAGACATGAAGGGGTTAGAGAGTGCTGAGGAGATCAGGGGAAAGAGTATAGTGCTCAGTCCCGGTATGGATTATTCCTTTATAGATGCACTGCCGCCTGTACCTAAAACTAGTGGGCCACCAGTGATCGTATGGAATCACAGGTGGGAACACGATAAAGGGCCGGAAGATTTTTTTGAGGCACTTTATTTACTAAAGAAGAAAAACATCGCTTTTCGTTTGATTGTACTTGGTGAATCGTACCCTAATATGCCGGTTTGTTTTGAAGAAGCAAGAAAACAGCTGAAAAATGAGATTCTCCATTTTGGCTACGCAGAATCACGAAAAGAGTATGTTGAGTGGTTGAGTCTTGGAGATATTGTAGTATCCACCGCAAAGCATGAATTTTTTGGCATTTCAGTGCTTGAGGCGATACGGGCAGGCTGCTATCCACTGCTTCCTGATTCTTTGTCATATCCGGAATTGTATCCGAAAGAATATCTGTATCCGGTTGGGAAGCTACTTCGGAGTTTAGAGCTTTTATTACGCTCTCCTCCTTGCATAACAAGTGAAAAACGTAAAGAGTTGACAGAACGTTTTTCGTGGCAGCAATTACAAAACGAGTATAAACACTGGCTTTTTAGCGTGGCATAACAGGAGAAGTAATGAAAAAGAACATAGTGCTAATAGGATTTATGGGGGTAGGGAAGGGCCGAACAGCCAGATTGCTCGCCGAAAAAACCGGAAGATTTGCAGTCGATTGTGATGATCTGATAGAGAGTTTCAGTAATTTAAAAGTCAAAAAAATCTTTGCACAGTTTGGTGAACCCCGTTTCCGTGAATTGGAAAGGGAAGTTGCTCTGTGGCTGGAAAAAAATGTCAGGAAAACAATTATCTCAACAGGTGGTGGCTTTCTCCAGGTTCCAAATTTGTCAAAAATCGGAAAGGTGGTGTATCTGCATTCTGACTTTGATAAGATAGTTGAAGGAATTATCAAGCATCCCAATGTAAAAAAGAAGATTAAAAAACGACCTTTATTACAGGATCTTGATAAAGCAGAGAAGCTGTTTGAGAGCAGGCTTCCACTATACCGGAAGTTTGCAGATTATGAAGTGCAGGTAGCAGGCAGGACTATAGAAGATATCGCAGCAGAAATTCTTGAGCAGACAGGTATATGATAAGTAGAAGCGGTTTGATTGTTTACACTCCCTTTTGAAATGAGGACAGTATGTCGAAATTATCGTTACAAGCATTAGCTGGATATAAAGCATTTCCAGGGCCGGTTCTCACGGTCATCATGGATGGTGTCGGAATAGGGCCAAAAGATGAAAGTGATGGCGTGGCAATGGCCTATACACCAGTACTTGATGAATTATTAGAGGGAACTTCAGTATGCACATTGAAAGCCCATGGGCTTGCTGTTGGTCTTCCGACAGATGATGATATGGGGAATTCCGAAGTTGGGCATAACGCCCTTGGAGCGGGCAGGATATTTTCGCAGGGCGCAAAACTTGTAAATGAAGCCATACAAACCGGCAGTATCTTTCAGGGTGCATCGTGGCTGGCAATAAAACAGCAGGTGGCAAAAGGTGGAACACTTCATTTTATAGGTCTTGTCTCTGATGGAAATGTGCATAGTCATGTCGGGCAGTTAACTCGTATGCTGGATCAATGCAGTGAAGAAGGCTTTGCAAAAATTCGTGTACACGGACTGCTTGATGGACGTGATGTAGCACCCAAAAGCGGGTTGGAATATTTCCGCCCCCTCGAAGAGAAACTCGCAGCACTGTCAGAAGATGGCAAAGATTATTGTGTCGCATCCGGTGGTGGGCGAATGATTGTTACCATGGATCGGTACGGAGCCGACTGGAGGATTGTTGAAAAAGGCTGGCAGGCACATGTCTTAGGTGTCGGGCGTAAGTTCTCTTCGGCATGTGAAGCCATACAAAGCTATTACGACGAAGATCCTGAATGCACAGATCAGTATATGGACAGTTTCGTGATTGAACGTGATGGGAAAGCAGTGGGAACAATAGAGGACGGTGATGCTGTCATTCTTTTTAATTTCAGAGGAGATCGCGCCATTGAGATTTCCCGTGCATTTGACGACGATGAATTCACAGCTTTTGATCGGGTGCGAAGACCTGATGTGTTTTACGCAGGGCTGATGCAATACGATGGGGATGCAAAAATTCCAGCACATTATCTTGTGGAACCTCCTGCCATTGACAAGACCATGGGAGAATATCTCTGTGCAGAAGGGGTGACCACTTATGCAATTTCTGAAACACAGAAATTCGGTCACGTAACCTATTTTTGGAATGGGAATAAGTCAGGCTATCTGGATGAAAAGCTGGAGAAATATGTTGAGATCGAATCGGATAAAATAACCTTTGATTTGCGCCCCTGGATGAAGGCCGCTGAGATAACAGATGCGTTGATTGCTGCAATTTTAAGCGGAAAGTACAAAAATATCCGGGTCAATTTTGCCAATGGGGATATGGTTGGACACACTGGTGTACCGATTTCTGTAAGGATTGCAGTGGAAACAGTGGATCTTATGCTGCGTCGTTTGCTACCGGTGCTGAAAAAAACACAGGGGATCGCCGTAATTACAGCAGATCACGGGAATGCAGACTGTATGTGGACTGAAAAAAACGGAAAACGTACGGCCATGGTGGCACATACTAAAAATCCGGTGCCGTTTATTGTGAAAGATTTCAGTGAAAACAATACATTTGTTTTGCAGAATGTGGAAGACGCCGGGCTTGCCAATGTAGCGGCCACTGTTTTGAATCTTCTTGGTTTTGAAGCACCGGCTGATTTCGAACCATCGTTGCTTTCACTCCTCTAAGGGGATTACAGAAAAAAATAAATAAAAAAACACACCCGGTAATAAACCGCTGTAAGCATTGAAATAAAAGGGTCTGCGTATGCGTATTTTTTTCTTGACACAAAAAAAACCCATTTGAGGGAGAATTTCTCTGGTGTTTTGTTGTTTCTTTCTGTATTATGAGAAAACGTATAAATTGTACAGGGCGACAAGTAAGCAACTCGATATGGTATTGAGTTATTTCTTGCGGTTGTTTTGCAAGGGATGTTGCTCGGGTACAATAAAAAAGCATGATCACGCAGTTGATCAGTACTAAGGACAAGGGTATTATGTTAGAAGGCACAGTAAAATGGTTTAACGAGGCTAAAGGTTTTGGTTTTTTAGAGCAAGAAGGTGGAAAAGATGTATTTGTTCACTATTCTGCAATCAACAGTGACGGATTCAAAACCCTGAACGAAGGTGATCGAGTTGAATTCGAAATCACCGAAGGTCCTAAAGGTCCTGCTGCGGCAAATGTATGCAAAATATGATCTGAAACAAATTAATTTTTGTTAAAGTTCTCGAAAGGGGGCTAAGTCGTTTATAACGATTTAGCCCCCTTTTTTTGTGTTTACTCTGTCTTTACGGTATGCTGTAAGAAGATAGTACAGAACCGGGTGTTTATTAGAAATTGGAGCCAAAGCATGGATGAACTGTCCAAATCACAACGTGCGCGTCTTGC
>JAOZLM010000006.1 GCA_029934815.1 Desulfocapsa sp.
AACTATTGAGAAAAAGTATATAAATGATATGGTGCGAAATCCCTAATTAATAAAAGTGATACTTTACATAAGATAAATTTGAGTAGAGAGATTCCCAATGTCTATCACCCTGAGACAACTGGAAATATTTATTGCAGTTGCAGAAACTGCACAGGTAACAAAGGCCAGTAAAAAGCTATTTGTAACCCAGTCTGCTGTCAGTATGGCACTTGCCGAACTTGAAAATCAGCTTGGAGGCTCACTTTTTGATCGTCATGGAAGGAGCCTTTTGTTGAACGAAAGAGGGCGTTATCTGCTCCCTCTTTCCAAGGAAATAATTTGTCAGGTCGGAAACGTCGAAAACGTGATGACTGAGAAGAATGACACCTTGAAAGGGCAGATAGATGTCGTTGCATCCACAACCATCGGCGATTACATCCTGCCATATCTTATTGGTGCGTTTAAACGGATGCATCCTAAGGTTCACATTAATATGCTGGTACATCACACCCGTTATGCTGAGAGTCTAGTACTTGAAGGGAAAGTTGATGTAGGTTTTGTTGAGGGTCCGGTCAGGAATCCTGATACAGTTGAGCGACTCTGGTTTGAAGATGAATTGGTCGTTATTGCAGGCCCCACAGATCCTCTTGCCCACAAAAAGATTTTTGATGTTGATACTGATTTTACCAATACCAGGTGGATTATGCGAGAGAAAGGCTCTGGGACAGTAGCAATCTTCCGTGAAAAAATGGCCGATTATCTGGATAAAATTGATGTAATAATGGAGATGGGTCATCCGGAGGCTATAAAAAAGGCAGTTGAGTCAGGTGTTGGACTTGCCTGTTTATCTTCTCTTACTGTATGCAGGGAAGTCGAACATGGTTGGCTGAAAACGTTGCAGATTGAAGCTGTTGATATGAAACGAAAACTACGAGTTATCACCAGGAAGAATTTAAAGATCAATGACTCATTAGCCGAGTTTCTGGCGTTCTGTGATGTCATGTCTACCTGCTCAAAATCAAGAGCCTGCCTCTCTTCTCCGTGGAAATTACAATCTCTGCTTGCCAAGCAATCTGTCCATCCGAAGAAAAAGTAAGCTGAGATGTTTATTAGTTATAACCCGCGTACACTTAAAACTGTAAGCGGGTTTTTTTTATGTGCAAAGTTAAAAAAGCTTGCAGAATCACGCGAACGCGCTATTGCTGTTTTTGATGGATTCGTAAAAACTCTTCATTTTCTTCGTTACGCGCCCGAAGGAAGTACTCTTGGGGTACAAATTTCATATCATTTCAACGTACCTTAGTACGCCGAAATAATATGAAATTTCCGTGCCTCGAACATGAAGTTTTTTACAAACCCATCGTAGTTATGGATTTTTTGCGACGCCATCATTTTTAGTAAACAGAACCAAATCGTACATTATAAATAAGGAAAAACATCATGTGGAAAAGTGTCCAGCCTGCGCCTCCCGATTCAATACTTGGCCTGACAGATGAATTCAGAAAAGATCCAAACCCTGAGAAGGTTAATCTTGGTGTTGGTGTATATAAAGATGAGAATGGCACCACTCCGATTCTTCGTTGTGTAAAAGCTGCAGAAGAAGAATTACTTAAAACTGAAAAAACAAAAAGCTATCTGCCCATATCCGGCGATCCTGTTTATGGCGCTGCTGTGCAACGTCTTATTTTAGGAGAAAGCAGTGACACTATAAAAGATGGACGTGTCATAACTGCACATGCTCCTGGTGGAACTGGCGCGCTTAGAGTTGGAGCTGATCTTATCCGTAAGTTCAACCCTGCGGCTAAACTTTGGGTTAGTTCTCCCACCTGGGCCAATCACAATGGTATTTTTGGTGCTGCCGGTTTTGAAATTAAACAATATGGCTATTATAATGCAGAAAGCAGAGATCTTGATTTTGATCGTTTGATGGATGATTTGCTTGATGTTCCGGCAGGGGATGTTGTTGTTTTGCACGCCTGTTGCCATAATCCAAGTGGTGTCGATTTAACGAATGCGGAGTGGCAACAGGTAGCTGAGCTTGCGGCAAGAGTTGGCTGGATACCTTTTCTTGATTTTGCTTATCAGGGTTTTGGTGATGGGGTGGATGAAGACCGCTTTGCCGTTGAACAGTTTGCAGCAGCAGGAATCGACTGCTATGTGGCAAGCTCTTTTTCCAAAAACTTTGGGCTCTACAACGAACGTACCGGTGCAATATCTGTTATTACGCCAAGTGCTGAAGAAGCAACTGTTGCCATGAGTCATTTAAAAACAATTGTTCGGACCAATTACTCAAATCCACCTGCCCATGGCGGGCTGGTTGCATCACTTATCCTGAACAAGTCTGAGCTTCGTACTGTATGGCTGGAAGAACTTGCCGATATGCGGGAACGGATTAAGAATATGCGTAAACTGCTTGTGCAGGGACTTACTGCTCAGGGTGTTGATGGTGATTTTTCATTTATCGAAAAGCAACGTGGTATGTTTTCTTTCAGCGGTTGGTCTGATGATGTCGTTGCAAAGCTAAGAGATGAAGACAGTATTTATGTTGTTGGTGGTGGACGTATTAATCTGGCTGGGTTAACGGAATCGAATATTGAATATGTATGCGCTGCTGTTGCACGAGCTATGAAATAGGGACTTCCTTTTCCCATTACTCGTACAGAATATGTTTTAGAAACAGACCATGTGCCGGGGCGGTTGCTCCGGCACTGGCTCTGTCTTTAGCGGCAAGGATTGTTTTAAACTCTTCAACTGTTGTTCGGCCTTTGCCCACATCGAGCAGTGTCCCCATAATGTTTCTTACCATATGCCGCAAGAAGCCATCGCCGGTAAACTCAAATTGAAAAACTGTGTTCCCGTTCTTTCGCAAGGTTGCTTTCTGTAACATCCTCACACTTCCACGACCTGTGGTGATGGACTTGTCCCTTGACCCGCTTGCCTCAAAACTTGCGAAATCATGCGTACCGATAAGTAGCTTAAGGCATTGTTCAATATACGGTATGGATAGCTTTTGAGGAATATGCACACAATAGAGGCGATTAGTAGGCAACTGGATAATTGCTGTTTCGATATTGTAGAGGTAGGTTTTGGAAATAGCTGAAAAACGTGAATGAAATGCAGTAGTCACCTCTTCTATTGCAACAATGCGTATGGCAAAGGGAAGGATGGAATTTAATGCCTTTTGAAAAGGTTTGTTTGTAATAGTTGAACTCGTCTCAAAATTGGCAACCATTGCCAAAGCATGTACACCGGCATCTGTGCGTCCTGCACCATGCAAAGTGATAGCCCCATTACAAATTTTTGAAAGTGCGTTTTCTACATCACCCTGAATGGTAATAGCATTGGTTTGTCGTTGCCAGCCGCTATAGTTAGTCCCGTCAAAAGATATGGTGATTTTTATATTACGCATAAAAGAAACCAGTAGAAAACAGAAAGCAAGATGGAGTCGTAAAAACTCTTCATCTGCTTCGTTACTGAAATATTTCTATAATTACGACGTACCCTAGTACGCCGAAATGATAGAAATATTTCGTGCCTCGCATATGAAGTTTTTTACAACTCCATCAAGCAAGGGGTTGTTGACTTCTTGAATCGACACGTTTTTTTCAGTAAACAAAAAAAGAGGAGTAACAGAAAAACTGTTACTCCTCTCAAAAACTACACTATGAAACTGCCAGCCGCAATTTGCGGAGCAGCCATATAAGCAGATTAACGCTTAGAGAACTGAAACTTAGCGCGGGCGCCTTTCTGACCGTATTTCTTACGTTCTTTCATACGTGGGTCACGGGTAAGGAGGCCAGATTTCTTAAGGGTTCCTCGATTTTCTCCATCAACTTCAAGAAGAGCACGGGAAATACCGTGGGACAGTGCTTCAATCTGCGCAGACTTTCCGCCGCCAAGACAAGTAGCCATGACATCAAAGGTCTCGACAGTGTCGGTTACTTTGAAAGGTTTGTCAAGTTTGTGAAGTTTAAAGGTTCTGCCAAAGTAAGCCTCTGGATCCATCTTATTGACTAAAATTTTTCCACTACCAGGAGTGAGCCAAACTTTTGCGATGGCAGTTTTTCTCTTGCCGGTAGCGTAAAATTTATCTTGAGCCATGATTCAATATCTCCGTTATATCTTTATCAAAAAATTATATGTCAAGCTCTGCAGGCAACTGTGCCGCATGAGGATGGTCAGTTCCAGCGTAAAGCTTAAGCTTTTTGAGCTGAGCACGACCAAGTTTGTTTTTAGGCATCATTCCTTTGACAGCTTTCATCAGGATGTCAGTTGGATGCTTAACAAGTAAGTCTTTAGCATTGATCTCTTTCATCGAGCCAATATATCCGCTGTGATGATAGTATTTCTTTTGATCCCATTTTCTGCCAGTGAGACGAATCTTATCAGCATTGGTAACAACAACAAAGTCGCCATTATCCTGAAAATTGGAGAATGTTGGCTTGTTTTTGCCACGCAGGCAATCAGCGATCTCGGTGGCCAGACGACCAAGAACCTTCCCTTCGGCATTTACATGATGCCAATTTTTTTCGATCTCGTTGACCGGGGTAAGATAGGTTTTCATTATATTCTTTTGCCTCTTGAAAAAGGATAGTGCAAATCGTAATAAAAAAAGGCTCGAACAATGTCGAACCTTAACTGCTTAGACCCGGCTTACATCTGGTAAACCAGGATAAGTATCAATATACGAAAATGGAGCGGGAAACGAGATTCGAACTCGCGACGTCAACCTTGGCAAGGTTGCACTCTACCACTGAGTTATTCCCGCTCATTTATTCGTCAAAAACGGTGGACAAAATACCCATGATTGGTATGACTTGTCAATAGAAAAAACAAACTAAATTAACATGGATTCAAAAAAGAGTCTATCGTCAAATTAAAAAAGTCATGGTGACAGGGCATAAAGGTGTGCTATACTGTTTTTTTAGTTGATATTTTTAGGGATCCGGAGGCAGGTGGATTTGCCCACTGTTTCCCTGTTAATCATTTTGTTTTTATCTTTCTGCTATGATAATAATGCATGGCAATGACTTTATAACGAGGTTTTTTATGGCTCAGGACTACAAAAGAGAAGGAGCTGTACAGCGTAAAACAAAAGAGACGGATATTGATCTGACGCTTTTGGTTGACGGCAGTGGTCATACTGCAATCGATTCGGGGGTTCCATTTCTTGACCACATGCTGACACTCTTCAGCGTGCATGGCTTTTTTGATCTCACAATCAAAGCCACAGGCGATACAGAAGTAGATGATCATCACACTGTTGAAGATATAGGTATTTGTCTGGGGCAGGCTTTTGCGCAGGCTCTTGGGGATAAAGGAGGAATCGGGCGTTACGGTCTCTGTTATCTTCCCATGGATGAGACGCTTGCCCGTGTAGTGGTGGATGTCTCCAATCGACCCTATCTTCATTATGAGGCAGCGGTACCTGATCAGAAACTCGGCACCTTTGATACTGCTCTTGCACCTGAATTCATGCGGGCCTTTTCTCAGCATGCCGGTATTACCCTGCATGTGGATCTGCTACATGGTGTGAATAGTCATCATATTATTGAGGCTGTTTTTAAAGGGCTTGCCCGTGCGTTAAACCTGGCTGTTACAAGACTTGAGGGGCTGAGTGGAAGTCTTTCCTCTAAAGGTCTATTATAAAAGAACTACTAATGAGGGCTCCTGTGAATAAAATAATTTCGTGTTTAAGTGTTGGAATTTTCCTTGCTTTGTCTGCTTGTGCAGGACACAACTCCAGTGAAACAACGGTGGTAGCTGATTTGCCTGAAATCTCCTGCGTTGCAGTTCTTCCAGTTTCGGTTCCGGTTTCTGCACGTGCTACCCTAACTGTTGCAAACAAACAGACGTTACACGACGGTGCTACGTTTCTTGATTCTTTATTGCTGGCAAAATATGACGTGAAAAAAGAATTCAAAGTACTCAGCGAAAACCAGCTGGATGCTATTTTGGACAACCCCTGGGGAGGACGAGTAGCTCAGGTCGGTGCTATCGGGAGTGCGACTGGTTGTGGTGCCGTCCTTGAAACAAGTATCAGCCGCTACCGCCAGCGTGTGGGCAACGAAATGTCTGCTGAAATACCGGCTGCGGCAGCCTTTTCCATGGAGTTGCTTGGAGTGAAGAGTGGAACCGTTTTGTGGTCTACCTCTTTTGATGAGACACAAAAAGCACTGTTTGACGATATTTTATCGTTTTCCAAAGCAGAAAAGCGTGGGTTTAAGTGGTTGTCCGTGCAGGAGCTTAGCAGTGGTGCTTTAGAAAGTCGTATGAATGATTTCCCTTATTTTCAGGAGGAAGATATCTGATATTTCTGACTTCACATCTTTATTTGTTTGTCCCGCCACCATCCTGATATTACAGAATGGTGGCTTTTTTATTCTCTGTAAATAATTTTTCTTGTGTTTCAAAATTCCAGGCCATACAATCAAACAGAACAAATAGTTGATGGCGTCGTAAAAACTCTTCATATTCTTCGTCACTTCAAATTTGCTGTCGCTACGACGTACTTAAGAACGCCTCACTCCATCAAATTTGAGTTCCTCGAATATGAAGTTTTTCACCCGAACAAAGGGCATAAATACTTAGCCATCCAAAATTTAGGTTCTTACGAGTTTATCAATAGTTGATGGACTGTTAACTGACAAGCGCTATAAAAAAGGTGGACAACGTGAGTATTTCTGTAAAACTGAAAATTATTGCCGCTGTTTTTGTACTACTGATCGTTGCAATGTTTGGGACAACATATTTAACTACGAAGAAGCAAGCGAATGATGGTCTCTTGATTAATTTAGCTGGTCGTCAGCGAATGCTTACCCAGAAAATGACCAAAGAATTACATCATTTTATGTATGTTTCCCTCCAAAAAGGCTCCCCTGACCAGGCTGCCATTAGTCGGGTACGTGCCACCATGAAAATATTTGATATGACGCTTGTTGCGTTAACGGCTGGTGGCAAAGCTCCACTTTCACTTGATTTGAAAAATACTGAATATCGAGAGTGTCCTGCTGCGGAAGGTAAAATAGAGGAACAGTTACGCAAGGTTTCAGGAATATGGAAGGCATTGGCAGAGGGCATAGAGAAACAATTAAACGCCACCGGATCTAACGATACAAATAAATTTATTCATAAAGAAAATGTGGTTCTGTTAAAAGAAATGAATATTGCTGTAGGGATGATGCAGAGAAGATCTGAAGGGAATGTTAGTTCTCTTCTAAGAACTCAGGGAATCATAGTTGCTGCCGGTTTTGGATTTATGGTGTGGGCTATGCTGGTGATTGCCGGAATCACCGGGCGCATTAATATTATGAAAAATTTCTGTGATATTTTTGGGAAGGGTGATCTCACTGCCCGTTCAAAGGTTTCTGGTGCAGATGAACTTGGGAAGATGGGTGCAAGCCTTGATACCATGGCGAAAAGCCTGCAAAATATTATCTCGGAAATTAACAGTGATGCAGCAAATCTTGACGGAACATCCGGTGATCTGCTTATTATTTCAAATCAGGTTTCCAGTGATTGTGAAAACAGTTCAAGCCGTGCAAGTTCCGTGGCCGCCGCCACTGAGGAGATGAGTTCCAATATGACCAGTGTCGCAGCGGCCGTTGAAGAGACAGCTACGAATGTGTCAACAATGGCAGATGCTGTAAACACCATGACTAATACAATCAAAAGCATTACAGATGACACCGAAGCTGCAAGAACAAAAACATCCGAAGCCGTGTCACAATCAAACTCTGCTTCCCAGCGTGTTGATGAATTGGGCAAAGCTGCAACGGAAATCAGTAAAGTCACTGAAGCGATTACTGAGATCTCAGAGCAAACAAATCTGCTTGCACTCAATGCAACAATTGAAGCTGCTCGTGCCGGTGAAGCTGGTAAGGGATTTGCCGTTGTCGCCAATGAGATTAAGGATCTTGCCAAGCAGACTGCAGATGCAACCCTTGATATTCGTGCCAAGATTGAGACCATCCAGGATTCAACTGATAATACCGTCAGTGAAATTGGTACTATTGTTGATATTATTAATACCGTTGACGGGTTAGTCAGTGGAGTCGCGGTTGCCCTTGAGGAACAAGCGAACTCTGCCCTTGAAATTGCCGAAAATGTTGACCAGGCTTCCGCCGGAATTATGGAAGTGACAGAAAATGTGGCACAGAGTTCTGCCGTTTCACAGGAAGTTGCCAGTGATATTACTGATGTAAATAATGACATTACAGGAATTAATAACGCCAGTGACGAACTATCCAGCAAAGCAGGTGCCCTGAGTAATCTTGCTTCGAATTTGTCTGAACGGGTGAGTCAATTTAAGACCTGAATTTTTTAATTCGGGCTGCTAGTATCTGGGGTTACACATTCTGTTTAGGGAGTGTGTAACCTTTTTTTATGCCTTTACCAAAGAACTGAAAAATTATGCTGTCTTCCCGGATAAACAAAAAAATCGGCCAGGCCATGTCTGATTATTCCATGCTTTCTGATGGAGACCATGTACTGGTTGCTGTTTCAGGCGGTGTCGACAGTCTGGCTCTTACCTACTTGTTAAAAGAGTGGCAAAAAAAAGCCCCCATTACATATCATCTGCATGTTGTCCATATCGATATGAATATATGGGAGAAAAGTATGGGGGGAGTAAATCCTGTTATAGATGTTCACTCGCAAATGAAAAAAACAGGGCTGCCCTTGCACGTGGAGAAGAGTCTGCCCTTTCCTGAAGCAGAACGGAATTGTTTCAGTTGTTCAAAATTACGCCGCAAACAACTTTTTGATCTTGCCAGCCGATTTAAATGTAATAAGATTGCTTTTGGTCATCATAAAGATGATCTGCTTGAAACACTTTTTATCAATATGTTTTACAGTGGAAATATCTCCACCATGGTACCGGCGCAACAGCTGTTTGATGGTCGTTTAACGGTTATTCGGCCTCTTGCCTACCTTGAGAAGCGTGATGTGGAGAAAATCGCAGAAGATGCAGGGTTGAAAGCTGTTTCAAATTTATGCCCTCTTTCAGGTGACACTAAACGTGAGGAAGTGCAAAAGATGCTTGAGAATATATATAAACAAATTCCAGGTGCCAAGGCTTCTCTTTTTGCTTCAATGAAAAATGTACGTGAAGGATATATGCTGTGAAAACTGCCCTTGAATGTCTACCCTGTTATCTGCGGCAAGCTATGCAGGTAGTACGTCTTAGTACTGATAACAGTGAGTTACAGATTGAGGCTCTTCAGAAAGTGGCTGAGCTTGCAAGCAAAATGGATATGGATAAAACACCACCGGAAAATTCCGTTGCTGTCTATCGGGCACTGGCTGCAATAACTGCCTGCCCTGATCCGTATCGTGAGATAAAAAAAGAGTCTAATGAGCAGGCAATTGCTTTGCTTCCTCAATTCAGTGACATGGTTGCCAAAGCTACAGATCCACTGGATATTGCCTTTCGTCTTGCCATAGGCGGAAATATAATTGATTATGGCGCAATGCAAAGTTTTGACATCGATGAAACGATGGAGCGTTGTTTGCAACGCGAATATGCAATAGATGACAGTGGATTATTGTTACAGCGTCTGCGAAATCTGGATAGTGATGCAAAGGTACTCTATCTGGCAGATAATTCGGGTGAGATCGTGTATGATTCTCTGGTTGTGAAAGAGCTAAGCGCAATGGGTTTGGATGTGACTGTGGCGGTAAAGAGTGGTGCAATTATAAATGATGCACTGCTAGAGGATGCACGAAGCGCAGGGCTTGAAAGCTACGCAACAATTCTTGAAAACGGAACAAGTTGTCCGGGAACACCCCTTGCCAGTATTTCAGATGAATTAATGGTGGCGTTTGAAAATGCAGACATTATCCTGTCCAAGGGGCAGGGTAATTTTGAAACATTGTCAGAAGCGCAGGCGGAAATATTTTTTCTTCTTACGGTGAAATGTTCTGTGGTTGGATCGCATCTCGCTGAGATTAGCGGAACACAGCAGGAAAAACTGCCGGGAGAAGGGGAGTTGGTACTCTACTACTATAATGGAACTGAACAATAATGGCCGCACGTATTCAGAAACTGTTACAACAGAAACCCGGTGAAGGGGAAATTACCGTAAATGGATGGGTACGCACCCGTCGTGATACCGGTTCGTTTTCATTCCTTGAAATAAATGATGGCTCCTGTCTTTCTAATTTGCAGGTGATTGCTGATGGAACTCTGGAAAATTATGAGGAAGAAATCTCTAAACTGAGTGCCGGATGCAGTGTGGAAATCACAGGTGTGTTGCAGGAATCTCCGGCCAAAGGACAGACTGTAGAACTTCAGGCTGCAATTATTACAGTTATTGGCTGGGCAGATCCTGAAACATACCCCTTACAGAAAAAGCGTCATAGTCTGGAGTTTTTACGTTCCATTAGCCATCTACGTCCAAGAACCAATGCTCTTGGAGCTGTCACCAGGATACGTTCCCGTTTAACAATCGCTGTAAACTTGTTTTTTCAGGAGCGTGATTTTATACAGGTGCATACACCGATTATTACCACCAGTGATTGTGAGGGTGCCGGTGAAATGTTTCAGGTCAGTGCCACCGGAGAAAAAAAAGATGCTCCATTTTTTGGATCATCGGCAGGGCTAACAGTAAGTGGACAGTTGCAGGCCGAAGTCTACGCCATGGCTCTTGGTCAGGTGTACACTTTTGGACCTACCTTTCGGGCAGAGAATTCTAATACAAGTCGTCATCTGGCTGAGTTCTGGATGATAGAGCCGGAAATGGCTTTTTGTGATCTGGAGTGCAATATGGCGATTGCCACCGATCTTCTGAAGTTTGTTTTGCAGGATGTGTTGAAGAATTGCGTCGAAGATCTGACACTCTGTAACAAGTTTATCGAAAAGGGACTTCTGCAAAAATTACAGGATGTGGTTGATAAGGACTTCGTCCATCTTACCTACACAGAAGCTGTTGAAAAGTTGCAAGATGTCAAAGAAGCTTTTGAGTATCCTGTGGAGTGGGGAATCGATCTACAATCAGAGCATGAACGATATCTCACTGAAAAAGTATATAAATGTCCGGTGATTGTTACTGATTATCCAGCTTCCATAAAACCCTTCTATATGCGGGTGAGTGATGACGGAAAAACTGTGGCAGCCATGGATATTCTCGTACCTGGAATAGGTGAGATTGTAGGCGGCAGCCAACGTGAAGAGCGCCTCAAAGTTCTCGAAAAGCGAATGAAGAATGCAGGAATTGATATAGAAGAATATGATTGGTATCTGGATCTCAGGCGTTACGGAACTGTTCCCCATGCAGGCTTTGGTTTAGGCTTTGAAAGGCTTGTGCAGTTTGCCACTGGAATGAGTAATATTCGTGAGGTTATTCCTTTTCCAAGAACGCCCGGGTTTGCACCATGCTGATAAGACGAAATTTGAAAGGAAGTAATAATGTCTAAAGGGCCTGCTGTTCAAAAAATGTTTGACGGTATTGCCGCAGACTACGATCTGATGAACCGGGTTATGACCATGGGGCAGGATCAGCGCTGGCGACGTTTTGTTGCTGCCAAAGCTGGTGATCCACAAGGTGGCTGGGTTCTTGATCTGGCTACTGGTACCGGAGATATTGCCTCTTTAATGGAAAAAGAGCATCCCGAGGCGCAACATATCGGAGCGGATTTCTCCATTAATATGCTGCTTGAGGCCAAAAAACGTTTTGCCTCTCAGAGTATTAACTGGCAGGCAAGTGATGCGAACTGTCTGCCTTATAAAGATAACAGCTTTGAATCTGTAACCTTTGGATATTTACTAAGAAACGTAGATGACAGTTTGAAGGTATTGCAGGAGATCCACAGAGTTTTAAAACCCGGCGGAAGGGTGGTGTGTTTAGATACGACACCACCTACAAAGAATATATTGTATCCTTTTATTCGCTTTTATTTTCGTTTTGGGATCCCACTTCTGGGCCGAATGATTGCAAGTGACGAGGCGGCTTACAGTTACCTTACTGGTTCCACCATGGACTTCCATGAGGCGCAGGAGCTGGCAGATATTTTCACAGAAGCTGGTTTTACTGCAGTTGATTATAAAAAATTTATGATGGGAACGATAGGTGTTCATTGGGGAATGAAAAGATGAACATTGAACATCGAATTATAAAAACCGTGAACGTTGAGTTATGATAATAAAACCACTTAAAACAAATAGCGCAGACGGTGAAGCCTGTCTTGCAAAACTCCTCTCCCGTTTCCAACCGGCAGAAAATAACTGCCGTGACCTTGTTGCTGAAATAATAGAACAGGTGAAAACACGAGGCGATGAAGCGGTTCTTGAATATAGCCGTAAGTTTGATGCTCCAAATCTTGCCGCTGATTCCCTGAAAGTTTCCACAGAAGAGTTGAAAGAAGCTTACGAATTGGTTGACGATGATTTTCTCGAGACATTAGCAAAAGCAATAGAACGGATTCAGAGTTTCCATGAACGTGAAATGGAAGATTCCTGGATGCAGACTAGAGAAAACGGAACCATTGTTGGCAGGATGGTTCGTCCCGTTGACGCTGCTGGTTTGTATGTTCCAGGAGGGCAGGGAGGATCAACACCCCTTGTTTCTTCCGTGCTGATGAATGGAATTCCAGCAGGAATCGCAGGAGTAACACAACGGGTAATGCTAACCCCGCCAAATAAAGAAGGAAAGGTCAGCCCGCATCTGTTGGTTGCTGCTCAGGAAATTGGAATTGTGGATATCTTCAAGGCGGGTTCTGCCTGGGGCATTGCTGCTCTTGCCCATGGCACAGAAACTATCCCGGCCGTTGATGCAATTGTAGGCCCTGGTAATCAATTTGTTACAGAAGCAAAATCGCAGGTATCAAATATGCTGCGTATTGATATGATTGCAGGGCCGTCAGAAGTGCTAATTGTAGCCGATACAAGTGCAAAGGCCAACCATGTAGCGGCAGATATGCTGGCACAGGCGGAACACGACCCTATGGCTCTTGCGGTTCTGGTCACAACAGAAGAAGCTCTGGCAGACGATGTATTAACAGAGCTTGATCGGCAACTTGCAAAACTCAGCCGTGCAGATATTGCCAGGAAATCGTTGGCTGACCGAGGTGTAATTCTCATAGCCGAAAATCAGGAAGAAGCAATCAGTATAGCCAATGATATTGCCATCGAACATCTTGAGCTAATGATTGAAGATCCCTGGGAAGTACTCCCTCAGATCAGACACGCAGGAGCAATATTTTTAGGACACAATACCCCGGAAGCTGCAGGCGATTATCTGGCAGGGCCAAATCATGTATTGCCTACCATGGGAACAGCTCGTTATTCTTCAGCTCTTGGAGTTGAAACATTTCTTAAAAAGAGTTCTATTATCAGTTATTCTCGGCAGGCACTTATTGAGGATGGCGACCATATTCGTTTACTGGCAGGGCTTGAAGGTTTAACTGCCCATGCTGCATCTGTTACAGAGCGTTTGCAAGACAAGTGAAAACTGAGTTTAATTTTAGCAAAGAGTTGGTAACTGCTTGTGAGCGTTTAGAGCTTGCAGAGCCCGACGATAGGGCAATAAACAAACTAATTAGTTATTTTTTAGAGCTGAAAAAGTGGAGTCGTAAAGTAAATCTTATCGCCAAAGGAACAGGTGACGTAGAAATACTTGAAAAACATTTTCTGGATTCCCTTACATTGCTGCCAGCCCTCACGGGACATAATCCCCACCTCCTGGATATAGGAACAGGTGCAGGTTTTCCCGGTTTAGTTTGTAAAGCAGCAATGCCTGAATTGACTGTCACTCTTGTTGAACCACGTTTTAAACGAGTCTCTTTTCTGCGTCATATAATACGAACCTTGCAGCTTGAGAATATTACTGTGCTGGAATGCAGGGCAGAAGATGAAGTGAAATTACCAACAGAGAGTGGTTTTACCCATATCACAAGCCGGGCAGTGAGCGAAATAAAACTCTTTCTTGCCATGTGTGACAGGTTCGCAGCAACGGGTAGCAAAGTCATCTGTATGAAGGGTCCCAAATGGAAAGAGGAATTGAATAGCTTTGATGCCTCCAATTCTGATAAAGTGTTTAAATTTGTAAGTACAACAGAATATATATTGCCGGAAAGTAAAAGTCTCCGGAACGTAATGGTTTTTGATTCTATAAAATAAAGGGAATAAAAATGAAGAAAATAGCAGTGTTGGCAGGAGACGGAATCGGCCCTGAAGTTATGGCAGAAGCCATAAAAGTGTTAGATGCAGCCCAGAAAAAGTTTGACTTTGAACTCAGTTATGAATCAGCCGATGTAGGTGGAATTGCCATCGATAATCACGGCGAAGCACTCCCTGCTGCAACCGTAAAGTTATGCGAAGAGAGTGATGCAATTCTTTTCGGTTCTGTTGGTGGTCCCAAGTGGGAAAGCCTGCCTCCTGAGCAACAGCCAGAACGTGCAGCTCTGCTTCCTCTTCGGAAACATTTCGATCTTTTTTGCAATCTTCGGCCTGCACGTGTTTTTAAATCCCTTACTGCTGCCTGCCCGTTGCGTGCAGATATCATTGGAGAAGGGTTCGATATCCTCTGTGTTCGTGAGCTTACCTCCGGAATTTACTTCGGTACACCGAAAGGACGTGAAGGAGAAGGGCCAGATGAAAGAGCATTTGATACCATGGCTTATAAACGTTCCGAAATCGACCGTATTGCCCGTATGGCTTTTGATGCAGCCAGACTGCGTAGTAAAAAAGTAACATCTATCGATAAAGCAAACGTACTCACCACTATGGTTTTATGGCGTGAAGTTGTAATTGAAGTTTCTAAGGATTATCCGGATGTGGAGCTTGCTCACCTCTATGTTGATAATGCAACCATGCAGCTAGTACGTGATCCCCATCAGTTTGATGTAATGCTTTGTGGAAATATGTTTGGTGATATTATTTCTGACGAATCTGCAATGCTTACCGGTTCAATGGGATTACTTGCCTCTGCCAGTCTTAATAAAGATAAGTTCGGTCTTTATGAACCAGCTGGTGGATCTGCTCCAGATATTGCGGGACAAGGTATCGCAAATCCCATTGCTGAAATACTTTCAGCCGGGATGATGCTTCGTCACAGCTTTGGACTCGATGCTGCTGCAGATGCTATTGACAAAGCTGTAGAGGCAACTCTTGATAAAGGCATTTGTACGGCTGATATTGCTACCGGATCAACTAAAGCTGTGGGAACTGTAGCTATGGGTGATGCAATAGTAGCTGCACTGTAAAAGATATGATTTTATATGGGTGCGGTTTTTAGCCCGCAGGGTCACAACTGGTCACTGTCAAATGTCCACGCTCGTTCCTCGCTGCGGGATTATTTGACAGTAACCAGTTGCAACCCTTGCTCTTAGGTTTAGTGGGAATTGTTGCTCACTTTTTTTTATTAAGTTGGGGGGGGCAAGTCTCTAAGGGGTGTGAAAAGAATTTGGTGAAGGTACTTATGCTGGCTTACCGTCCATCACCGGTGCTGGATTTTTAGCTATCTGTAAAAATATACCCCAAAATCTCGTAGGGCGTGGAATAAATGCTTTTTACACCCAAGAACCACCGAATAACAAGTTATCTCGCTGTAAAATAGTCTTTTAAAAAGATATCCAAGAAAGGAACCCATGGAAAACAATTCTGACTACATGCTGGTAGCCAATCAGGTTTCAACAGAACTTGCACGAAGAATAGCCGACGAGTTGGATATAGAATTTACCTCAATGATTCGCAAGGAATTTGCAGATAAAGAAATTTATCACGCATTTCCGGAAGATATTGATGGGAAAACGCTGATAATTATTGCCAGCACTCCTGACCAGAATGCACATCAGGAATTGATGGATCTGATTCAGGGGGGGCGTTATTATAATGCTGAAACAGTAAATGTGGTTGTTCCCTATCTTGGGTATTCCACCATGGAGCGGGCTAAGCGTGGAACCTTTGAAATTCCAAAAGGTGTTACCAGAACCAGGCAGATTTACAGGGCGCATCCTGATTTTGTAGCCTTCGTTGATTTGCATTCCGAAGCAGTGCTTCATGCCCATGGCGGGGATATCTCGACCAAACATATCTGGACAGGTGATCTGGTGGTAGATCATTTGAAAAAAATGAAACTTGAGAATTATGTGTTGGTTTCCCCGGATTATGGATTTTCAAAACAGGTGGCAAAGCTTGCCAGCCTGTTGAATTGTCCTCATACTGCAGCAGATAAAGATCGGTTCGATACTGATAAAACCATCGTTGGCCAGATTTCGAGTGTTGTGAAGGGAAAAACTGCAGTGATTTGTGACGATATGATTCGTACCGGCGGCTCAATTATTCAAACTGCAGAACGTTGTCTGGATGCTGGTGCAAAAGACGTTGTAGTGCTTGCCACTCACCTTGTAATGGCGGGGGAGGCAAGGCAACGATTTTTAGACAGCCCCATTAAAAAAGTGATTGGATCGGACACATTCCCTGGAACAAAAAGTGATGACTTGCTGGAAGTTTATACTGTTGCACCACTTCTTGCCAAGATTGTACGTAAACATCTAAAAATGGCAGCTGCCTGAATACTGTTTTATCCATGCAAAACCATGAACTGAAACTGGCAAATGATTTTGTCCAATATACCGGAAGCCATATTTTCCTTACAGGAAAAGCCGGTACCGGAAAAACGACATTTCTTCATAATCTGCAGAAAGAGAGCGCCAAACGGATGATTATTACAGCTCCCACCGGAGTTGCTGCAATCAATGCCGGAGGTGTAACCCTCCATTCTTTTTTTCAACTCCCTTTTGGCCCGTATATCCCTGGTAGTGATAGTTACGATCGAAATAGTCAGCGTCAATTCAGGTTTTCAAAGGAAAAAAGACAGATCATCCAGAGCCTTGATTTACTGGTAATCGATGAGATTAGTATGGTGCGTGCTGATTTACTTGATGCGGTGGATGCAACGCTTCGCCGTTTTCGACGAAATGAACATCCTTTTGGCGGGGTACAATTGTTGATGATTGGTGATCTGCACCAGTTGTCTCCTGTGGCAAAACCCGCAGAATGGAAACATCTGCAGCAGTATTATAAGTCCGTTTATTTTTTCTCAAGTAAAGCGCTTGCGGCTACAGAACTCCTTACCATTGAACTCAAACATATCTATCGTCAGTCCGATGAAAAGTTTATTGCATTACTTAATAAAGTACGAACTAATCGATTGGATGAAGAGAGCCTGCTAGCTTTAAACGAGAGGCACGTTGAGGACTTTAAACCTGAAGAAGATGAAGGCTATATAACGCTTACCACCCACAACAGAAATGCAGGGGAGTTGAATGAAACCTGTCTCGATGAACTGGACGGGAAGAAATATTCATTTCATGCAACCATCAAAGGCGATTTTCCCGAACATATTTTCCCAACCCAGGCAAGACTTGTCTTAAAAGAAGGTGCGCAGGTGATGTTTATGCGCAATGATCTTTCCCCGGATAAACTTTATTACAACGGGAAAATCGGAAAAATCACTCGTATTATTGGTAAAACCATTTTTGTACAATGCCCTGGCGACAGTGAAGAAATTGAAGTGGATCCGGTAAAGTGGGAAAATATCAAGTACATCATCAACGATGAAAATAAAGAGATTGAAGAAAATATTGTAGGAAAGTTTGAACAATACCCTCTGAAACTTGCCTGGGCCATAACCATCCACAAGAGCCAGGGCCTAACCTTTGAACGGGCAATAATTGACGCAGAAGCAGCGTTTGCCCATGGTCAGGTGTATGTGGCGCTGAGTCGCTGCAAAACAATTGAAGGGATGGTGCTTCGTACTCCAATAAGTAAAAACGGGGTGGATACAGATGAGGCGGTGCTGGATTTTGATGCATCACATCTTAATAATACCCCCTCAGAAGAATTACTCTTACAAGCAAAAATAAAATATCAGCAGCAACTGCTTCTGGAATGCTTTGATTTTGGGTTATTGCGGAAGCGTTTGGGGTTTTTGCTTTATTTGCTACGTCAAAGTGCTTCTATCCTGCAACTGTCAAAAGCTGAAAATATTGAAAATGTGGAACAACTGGCAAGAGAAACTATTTTTGATGTGAGTGAAAACTTCAAGAATCAGCTGCTATCTGTTTTCGCTCAGTCAGAGAGTGTGCCAGAATCAGATGCACATATCCTTGAACGAGCAAGTAAGGCAAGCGGTTGGTTTACTGTGAAGATGTCTGAAGCATTTGCAAATTCTGTGCAGACGCTGGAATTTGAAACAGATAATAAAGAACTCCGGAAAAAACTCACCAACGTTCTCAATAATACCAGAAAAGAGATTAACGTAAAACTTGCAGGTATTGAATCTTGCGGCGAAGCATTTGTTCCAGCAAAGTATTTGCATGCATTGGCTAGCGCTGAAATTGATTTTGAGCCGCTGAAAAACAAAAAGAAAGCCGTACCCAAATATACCGAAGCAGACATTGCCCACCCAGATCTTTTTGAAAGTCTTCGCAGTTGGCGATCGGCAAAGGCAAGTGAACTGGATATTGCTCATTTCCAGATTTTATATCAGCGAGTGCTGATCAATATAGTTGTTGAGTTGCCGGATAATCTGGCTTCCCTGAAAAAGATCCCGGGAGTGGGGAAGATGACCATTCAGAAATATGGTGATGAGATCGTTGGGCTGGTTTGTGATTACAGAAAAAAACATAATATCACTTCCCTGCCTACAATCTGATTTTATCCTGTAAGTGGTGTGAGTTTTTGATCTTTTAGGATGAAGCTTGAATGCATACGGTCGGCAAGATCCTGATTATGGGTAACCATGATAGTGGCCAAAGAGAGATCGCTGCATAAGCTCTTAATAAGATCAAAAACAAGATTGCCTGCACGTGTATCAAGGTTTCCGGTTGGTTCATCTGCCAGGAGCAGTGCCGGTTTCATAATTAATGCTCTGGCAAGAGCCGTCCGTTGTTGTTCACCACCTGAGAGTTCGTTTACCCTGTGCTCGGTACGATGATCAAGTTCAACCTGCCCTAGGAGTTCCATGGCGGGTTTTCTCATTTCTTCCTTTGTTTTTCCTGCTATAAGACCTGGCATCATCACATTTTCAAGGGCTGAAAACTCAGGAAGCAGGTGGTGGAACTGGAAAATAAAACCAACGGATTGGTTCCGAAACCGTGAAAGGTCGTTTTCGCTTTGGTCGAGCAGGTTTTTTTCTTTAAAAAGCAATTTTCCACTGTCTGGTATGTCAAGGGTACCAAGAATCTGGAGCAGGGTGGTTTTTCCTGATCCGGATGCTCCAACAATGGCCATCATCTCACCCTGGCTGATGCTGATATCCACATCTTTAAGGATTTCGATCTTTGTTTTGCCGGAGGAAAAATGTTTACAGAGTTTTTCCCCTCTGAATAATTGTGGAGTATTCTCACTCATGATAACACCTCAGCCGGTTTCACCTGAGAGGCCTTCCACGACGGATATATAGTAGCAGATAGGGTGATAACAATTGCGCAGATAGCAATAATCGTGACATCCATGGGAAGTACCTTGATCGGCAGGGTATTCATGGGATACACATCTGAGGGCAGCTCAATAAATTGATAACGGGACAGGATTTCACAGAGCCCAAGGCCGCCAAGAACTCCCAGTATTGTGCCGACAAACCCAATAACCAGCCCCTGATAAAAGAATATCTTCATAATGGAACGTGAAGTGGCTCCCATGGATTTAAGGATGGCAATATGCTGCTCTTTTTCCATCACCACCATGATTAACGCTGAAATGATATTCAGGGCTGCTACAAGGATAATTAGCGCCACACAGATAAACATGCCGATTTTCTCGAGCTTAAATGCGGCAAAGAGATTGCGGTTCATGGACATCCAGTCTTTTGCGATAAATGGGCGGCCGAGGGATTCAACGATCTTCTTCCCGACTTCATCCGCCTTGTTGAGTAGCTTCTCGGTAACAGTAACTTCAATACCGTGTGCCACATCACCACTCTGCAGGAAATTTTGTACATCAGGAATATGCATATAGGCAATACTGGAATCGTATTCGTGCATGCCGGACTCAAAAATACCTGAAACTATACAACTTTTAATCTTGGGGATTATTCCCATGGGAGTTAAAGGGCCGGAAGGTGAAATAAGCCGTACTTTATCGCCAACTGAAACATGAAGATCAGCGGCAAGCGCAGTCCCTAATATGATATTGGGAAGTCGTGCATCTTTTGTTTTGGGTAAATCCTCAACACTACCTTCAATCATCTGATTTGGCAGGGCAATAACACCTCTTGCAGTTGCAGGATCAACTCCCCGTAAGACAACTCCGGTTCCACCACGTGTTCCGCTGAGAAGTGTTTGGGCATACAGGTAAGGTGTGGCGCCTGTTACTCCATCCACAGTCATAATCCTGTCTCGTGTAAGTTCGTATTCGTTAATATTACTGCCAAGACGCTGGACGATGATGTGAGAGTTGATGCCAAGAATCTGGTCACGCAGACCATTGGTAAATCCGGAGTAGACGGCCAGTACTACAATAAGCGCCATAACGCCCATGGTAATACCAGCCACAGAAATAAGAGAAATAAGAGAAATGAATTTTTGTTTATGCCTGGCTCGCAAGTAGCGAGAACTGATAAACCACTCAAACATTCTACTTATCGCCTTTTTGTTTCTTGCTCTGTTTGAGTACTTCTGGTTTAAGATGTGGGAAAAGGATAACGTCACGAATGGATGGTGCATCAGTCAGCAGCATCACTAAACGATCGATTCCGATTCCTTCGCCGGCTGCTGATGGCATACCGTATTCAAGGGCGCGGACAAAATCCTCATCCATTTCATGATGGATTTCTTCATCATCTCCCTTCTCAGCAATCTGTTTTTCAAAACGCTGGCGTTGATCAACCGGATCGTTTAGCTCAGAAAATGCGTTGGCAAGTTCCCGTCCGGTAACAAAAAGCTCGAAACGGTCTGTTACGTCAGGGTTTTCTTCGTTTCTTCTGGCAAGTGGGGAAACCTCAGTAGGGTAGGCGGTAACAAATGTGGGATCGATAAGTTTTTCTTCAACAAGAAGCTCAAAGAGTTCTGTTTTTGCTTTGCCAGGTCCTGCCTGTTCTTCCAGTTTGATTCCTTTTTCTTCGACCAGTGCAAATAACTTATCGTTATCAGCAAGAATAGCCGGATCAATACCACCAACTTCAATCAATGCTGCATCCATGGTCATACGTTTCCATGGTGGGGCAAGGTTGACTTTAGTTCCCTGATATTCAATTTCCATGGTGCCGTTTACTTCATCACAGATCCAGGAAATCAACTCTTCGGTGAGATCCATTAAATCATGATATGTGGCATAGGCCTGATAAAATTCAAGCATGGTGAATTCAGGATTGTGGCGGGTGGAGAGCCCTTCATTTCTGAAATTTCGGTTAATTTCAAAAACACGTTCAAAACCACCGACAAGCAGACGTTTAAGATAAAGTTCGGGTGCAATCCGCAGGTACAGATCCATATCAAGCGCATTATGGTGAGTACGGAATGGCTTTGCTGTAGCACCACCGGGAACTGGATGCATCATGGGCGTTTCCACTTCCATAAATCCACGATTAGAAAGGAATTCCCGGACCAGACGGACAATCTCCACCCGTTTTTTGAAGGTGTCACGACTTTCAGGAGTTACAATAAGATCCACATAACGCTGTCTGTATTTGGTCTCAATATCTGTTAGACCGTGAAATTTTTCAGGAAGTGGACGCAGGGATTTAGAAATCATCACCAGTTTATCTGCACGAACCGAAAGCTCGCCCACTTTGGTTTTGAAGAGTTTCCCTTCAATGCCCACAATATCGCCAACATCCCACTTTTTGAAAGTAGCAAAGACATCATCGCCTAAATCAGCTTTTTTCACGTAAACCTGAATTTTGCCGGAGCTGTCAGTAATATGGAAAAATGCAGCCTTACCAAATTTACGCATGGTCATAATTCGACCACTAATAGAATAGGTATAGTTAGTTTCATCCTGAGTTTCAGCCTCAAGATTCTCGCCTTTTGGCGGCAGTTCTTTAATTCGGTTGGCGGGCTTGAAACTATTACTATAGAGATTAACGCCCAGATCAGCCAGCGCATCAGCCTTTTCACGACGTTGCTTTAATACTTGTGTGTTTTCTTTGCTCATGAGATTTTTATAATATTATTTCTAAGTTGGAAGTAGCGGTCGGTAAGTCGCATCGTTACAGAGATGTAACCCCTTCGTTTACCGGTAATGTTTGTTTATGTCAATGGTTTTCGGGACTCTTTTCAAGAAGCACCACACATTCGATATGGTGGGTTTGGGGGAACATATCAACGGGCTGTATTTTTTTGAGATGAAAATTGTTATCCAGTAGACTGGCAAGATCCCTGCAAAGGGTGGCTGGATCACAGGATATATAGACCAGTCGTTTGCTAGTAAGTTGTGCCAGTTGGCCGGCAAGCTCTGGTGCACCGGCTCTTGGTGGATCAATGACAACAACATCGAAGGTTTTGCCACTTTTTGCCATTTCAAGGCATGCCTGATGCACATTCTGTTTGGTAAATATTGTATTCGTTTGCCCTGTATCTGCACTGTTTCTTTTGGCACTTCGGATTGCCGATCCCTGCCCTTCAATACCTGTCAGTGAATGAGCTTCCTCTGCTAAAGGAAGGGAAAAATTTCCCATCCCGCAAAAGAGATCAAGGACAGAGTCCGTTTCAGAAATATCACAATATTCCAGTACCGTTTGAATAAGTTTTTGATTCTGACTGAGATTTACCTGGCAGAAGCCTCCACTTTCCCACGAAAGACGTATTTTCCCCTGTGTATGATCTATGGGGAAAGAGAGAATGGTTTTTCCACTGGCAGCAAAACTTTTACCACAGAAAAAGATATGTTCAATTTCGGTGATTTCGTCTGTTAACAATTTAGCATGCTGATTATCCGAAGGACGTGGCTTTCGGGTTAGATGAAAGAGGAGGGTGATCTGTTCACTGGCAGGATTAAACAGTAACTCAAGCGCTTCTGATTTGTCCAGTAATTGCCTGAAAGGTTGCTGTTGCCGAAGCTTCTCCAGGCAATCATTGATTTCCTGTTTAGCAAGTAAACAACTACTGATTGCAATACAATTATTGCTTCGCCGTTTATAAAATCCCAGAGTTTGTCTACTATCAACCTGTAAACGAATGCGTTGCCTGTAGTGGTATTCTTCGTCTGCAGCAAGAGGGGAGGCGAGGAGGTTTTCTGCGGCACGGCTTAGAATCTTATGCCCGCTTCGCAGGAGTAAATCTTTTATTACTTCTTCCTTGGCCTGTAATTGCCGGGAATAAGTCATGTGCTGGAAATCGCAACCGCCGCACTGTTTGTAGAACTTACATGCGGGTTGCACTCTGGAGGCAGATGGCTCAACTATCTGAGTTGCACGACCTTTTTGTAAGTTTGTACCTTTTGAATAAATCTTCGCTGCTACTTTTTCACCAGCAATAACACCCTCAAGAAGTGTTACTTTCCCATCAGATGCATGGCTTAAACCTAAACCACCGTGAATATGTTTTTCTATATGGAAATGTTGTGCTGCCATGTATTCTTTTGGTGGCTTTTATTTGAGGGTTAAGTTTTTCGGGTGAATATTATAGTGATAGTACTTTCTGGGCATACATTTTCAATTGAAACCTTCAGGTATTTGCAAATCCGGCAAAAAAAACAGGAAAGATGCCTACTCCTGTGTAAGTATAACAAAAGAAATTGACTTCCAATATGCTATCTGCAATACTTGTAATGGTGCTCATTCGTGCTTGGGTGCCCAGAATAACGCAGTTAAAGTAGTGGGCTACTAATCTATGAGAATTAAAACAGAAATATACAAAGGCGTTTTTGTCGTCACTTGTGATGGAACTCGTCTTGACGCTGCTTTTGCCAAAAAGTTTTTTAGTTCTTTGCGAAGTTTCATTCAAAAAGGTCATACTGATATTGTTCTTGATCTTTCCAGTGTGAAATTCGTAGATTCCACCGGACTGGGTGCCATAGTTCGCTGTCTGAAAGAAATAGACAGCAGGGGACACCTGGTACTTTGTGGTGTAAATGAAAGCGTTCTCAGCTTGTTGAAAATGACTCACCTTGATGCTGTTTTTCTTCGAGCTACAAATATTAAGGCTTCTTTTGAACTGCTAAAGGCTGAAGAAGTAAAAGAAGCAGCAGAATTAAAAGCAAAAATCAAAGCCTTTAACCATGACTCCAATGGCTTTGATCCGTTGTTGCTTGCCTCTCTTTCGATGGAAGCGGATGAGCCAATACAGGAAGTAGATAATAAGGAGAGAAGAAGACATCGCCGGATTGGTCATAAACAGATTATGAGCAACGAACTCATTGTTTATGTTACCAATAAAGGTACTTCAAAGCGATCGGCAGCCGTTGTTCTAAATATTTCAGCAAGCGGTGTTCTTGCGGTTTCTCCTTCAAAACTTTCTGTCGGTGACAGGTTCGTAATGGAAGGTCGCATTGGTACGAACTTCAGGCTTCAGGAAAGTGTAATTATCCGAAATAGCAGAGAAGGGAAATATGGGTTCGAATTTATAAAACCATCAGAAAAAACCACAACATTTTTGAATCAGATGACCGGTTCAGTTGTGTTGGATGGTAAGAGCGAAAGAAGTATCATGTAGTTCAAAAACCAGTATGTTATGAAAAAAGAAAATAGTGATATTGTTAAAGGTACATCTGTTATATTTCG
>JAOZLM010000379.1 GCA_029934815.1 Desulfocapsa sp.
AGGAGTCCGCCCCTGCGGACGAATTAAGTTGGTATTACACACATTTTTCGTCCGCAGGGGCGGACTCCTACGACGGAAAAAGCAAAAGCTGAGCTTTAATGGTAATCATGTTCAATTAAGTCTCAAAACGGAGGAGCAATAGTAACCAGGATCCTCATTTCACAATCGTCAGCAGCCCGAACACCATGTTTCTCACTGATATCACTCACCAGTAAATCTCCTGCTTCTGCGGCGATCTCCACACCATCATCACCCAGAAAAAAACCTTTCCCCTCGATACACTGAATACTCACCTGCCCCTCAGCAGGATGCTTATGAATCGGAAAAAGCTGGCCGGCAGCAAGATTAAAATTCAAAATACGAAAATATGGCGAATCGTGAAGTAAGAATCGCTTAAACTTCTTCTCATCAAACGCTCTTGTTTCACTTAAATGATAGAGTTTCATGGTATTACCTCTCAGGTTGTACTATTTAATGAACTAAGAACAGCTTTTATGGAAGCGACAATAATATCCGTATCGATACCAACGCCCCACTTCACAGATCCATCCTCTTTAATAATTTCAATATAGGCAACTGCTTTTGAACTGGAACTCACGCTGAGAGCATGTTCATGATACCTGTTTAAGGAAAAATCTCCCGAGACATCCTGCTTTAAAGCAGAACAGAAAGCATCAAGCGGGCCGTTTCCTCTACCTTTAATAGACTTTTTATTTTGCCCGTCAATTATAACAGCTTCAATTTCTGCAAATGACGCTTTCTCGTCATTATCGATATGACGTTTTACGACATTAAAACTCTCTAAACCATAAGGACGGTTGTTCAGTAAATAAGTTGATTCAAAAGCATTCCACAATTCAACCGCTTTTAATTCACGTCCGGCTTGATTAGTTACCTGCTGAATAATTCTTCCAAATTCAGGATGCATCCTTTTGGGCATTTTTAAGCCAAATTCGATATCCATAAGATAGGCAACACCCCCCTTACCGGACTGGCTGTTTATACGGATAATAGACTCGTACGTTCTACCTACATCTGTTGGATCAATTGGCAGATAAGGAACTGCCCACAATCCATCATTGCTGTTTTTACAGCTTTCCATGCCTTTACTAATAGCGTCCTGATGCGAACCTGAGAAAGCTGTGTATACAAGTTCACCAGCATAAGGATGTCGAACATGTACTGGAATATCGGTTACCTGCTGAGAGACGGTTATCAATCGATTTATATCATGCAAATCAAGATTGGGATCTACTCCCTGGGTAAACATATTCAAGCCAAGGGTCACAAGATCTACATTTCCAGTTCGTTCACCATTGCCAAAAAGTGTTCCTTCCACCCGGTCAGCTCCGGCCATCAATGCAAGTTCGGTTGCGGCAACGGCGCAGCCCCGATCGTTGTGTGCATGCAGACTAACAATTGCAAAATCACGGTTTTTTAAATTTGTACAAAACCATTCTATCTGATCTGCATATATATTTGGTGTTGCAAGTTCTACGGTTGCCGGAAGATTTAAAATTACCGGCCGCTCAGTTGTCGGCTCCCAAACATCCATAACTGCCTCACAAATGTGCATGGCAAAATCAAGTTCGGTGCCGGTAAAACTCTCAGGAGAATATTCAAAACGAAAATCCGTGGCACTGAAACGCTCAGCTTCTTCTTTTATAACTCGTGCGCCTTCCACACCAAGAGCAGTGATTTCTTCACGGTTCATTTTAAAAACATTTTTCCGCTGCAGAGTCGAAGTGGAGTTGTAAAGATGCATCACAACTTTTTTTGCACCCTCAACGGCTTTAAACGTCTTTTTTATGAGCGATTCTCTCGCTGGCGTCAGCACCTGAATGGAAACATCAGCAGGAATTAAATTATCTTCAATAAGAGTACGGCAGAATTCAAACTCCACTTCTGAAGCAGATGGGAAACCAACCTCAATGTCCTTGAATCCCACATCAACAAGTAATTCAAACAGCTCTATCTTCTGCTTGAGATTCATGGGCTGAACGAGTGCCTGATTGCCATCACGAAGATCGACACTGCACCACATTGGAGCTTTGGTGATTGTTTTCTCAGGCCATGTGCGACTTGAAAAGTCCATGGCGGCATAAGCTTTGTACTTTTTAACTGATCCAGTTTTCATCTTTTCCTCTTGTAGTTCCTATAAGGTACCGCATTAGTAAACTGACTGCGGCCGGAACAAATAAAAAAAGGCCGCAGTATAACGCTGCGGCCTTATCGGATTTTAAGTTGTTATGCTAATAACGTTTCAGAACTCTCCAATCTTCACCACAGTGACTGTATTTGCCAAGGGTAGTAGGAAGATGTTATGAATTTGCTGATGGGTCACTTTCTGCTCTCAAGTTCTTTTAACGGTTACAAATTGACAAACTCGTAAAAACATAAACTTTAGATGGCTAAGTAAAAAACTTCATATTCGAGAAACGCAAATTTGATGGAGTGAGACGTACTTAAGTACGTCGTAGCGACAGCAAATTTGCAGTGACGAAGAAGATGAAGAGTTTTTACGACGACATCACAAATTAAATAATCACCATAGCACTATAATGTCAAGTATCTTCTATTTCACAGAG
>JAOZLM010000380.1 GCA_029934815.1 Desulfocapsa sp.
CAGATGAAGAGTTTTTACGACGCCATCAAAACTAATTTATTAAAATCGAGTCATTTGCCTGTGCTGTTCCACCCTGCACAACTTTCGCAAAAATACCCTCTTTAGGCATGATGCAGTCACCGGTTGCTTTTTTTATAACACAGCCGTCATTGTGACATTTTTTGCCGATCTGAGTGATTTCAAGGATGATGTCTGTCCCAATCTGTAAAGAATCTCCGACGTTGACGGAACCCATATCAAGATCTCTGGTGATTATATTTTCCGCAAAAGCACCATCTTTAAGGGTTGGCAGTTTTTCTTTTACAGTGTCAATACTTTCTCCGGCAAGGAGCGATACCTGACGGTGCCACTTCCCGGCATGGGCATCATCAATAATCCCGTAACCGGCCTTGAAAGTTGCAACGGCAGTAGCCTTTTTAACCATTCCTTTTTTCTTACTGATACAAATTGCTTCGATGGTGGCCATTTGTCAGTTCCTCTTTGTGTGGGGTTGTGGTGAGCTTGCCTGTGGCAAGTAGATACAATAAGACGATACCACGGTGTGGTGCTTTGGGCAAGGAGGTTTGCGTCAAGGGTGAAAGATTGTGGAGAGGGTCAGAGGCTGTTGAAGCTATTTCCCCAGATAAGCAGATATGATATTATCGAAAGAGCAATTCCCATTCGCATCAACTTTTTCAAGCTGGTCCAGAGAGAGGTTGAATTTATCGATAATGGCATCATCTGTTTCTTTGTTAAATGCGTAATAGAGCTGAATCTTTTTCAAGGGAAAGACAGTTTCGTAATCGTCTGGATTTAGCCCCATACGAACCATGTTGTAGCGAGTGGAATCCGTATTGAAGGCCAGCATGTCGATGCGGTCCCGGGCGAGCTTTTGTATGTTTTGTTCAGGTTTTGTGACCCGTTCAACCTTATTTGCAGGATATCCTGCCGTAATAAGTAACTGTTCCGGAGCGCCATCCCGAATAGTACCTATGCGATAAGCTGCCAGATCTTCGATTGAGTTGATGGTAATATGTTTGTTTTTTTTTGCCACAAGACCAATCGTGAGTTCGATGATTGGGCCAACCCATTTGAACTGATCCTCCCGCTGTCGGGTACGTCCCATGCTAAAAAGGCATGTTCCGGGAGTCGTCTGTACAATTTTATACCCCCTTGCCCAGGGAATCATTTCTATCTCATCTACTGTTGTCTGATAGGCACTATCTTTTGTTAATGCGGTCAGGATGTCAACGGCTATCCCTTTTATTTTTCCATCTTCCCAGAAATTGTAGGGAGGATTTTCTTCAATCATAAAATGGATCTTGTCAGTTTTCGCCTGGGCCAAATTCACAGCAGCAAAAGATAGTAAAAGGGTTGTCAGAATTAGTCTGAACATTATAAATCCCCTGCGGTCACAGTTTGATGAGTGCTGGCCAGTCAGCCAGTTCTGAGAGAATCTTACGATCCCGGGAGCTTGTCTCAGGCTGCATAACTTTTTCTGCTAACAGCTTCTGATATTCAGTAAGGGTGATTCCACAATCCGCTTCCGGGTTTGAGATTCTGTCTTTCCGGAAAGCATCCCAACGGATTTGTTCTTCCTGCGATAAACTTTGCGGCCAGTTACGGGCGCGATACCGAAACAGCATCTCAGGGATACGGGGATCATCAAATTGCATACGGGTTTTACTAAGATCTTTTGGGTTCATATCGCTAAGATCATCCATCTTCCGCCGATCAAGGCTTGAGAAGAATCCGCCGCCATAGAGATTCTGATCCGGGTCGGAAATGGAGGGGAAATCCTTTGCCTCATGAACTTCCTGGATTTTTTTGACCAGTGCGGGATTTGATCGCAGTTTGTCCGCATACGTTTTGGCAAGATCAAGATCAATCTGCCACTTTTCAGCTTCCGGATCATTCATGGTGGCAAGAGGTACAATAACCGGACATTTGTTAATATGTACTGTTTTTAACGGGATACGTTCTTCTCCTTCCGGCAGATCGTCTTTGCTGACAAACAGTCGATCCTGAATTTCCTGCACGCTGAAGTTAAGCAGTGGTTCAGGGTCATTTCTGAGATCAAAAACAATGATACCGTTATTGTTGGTGGGATGTTGGGCCAGGGGGATGACAGGTGCTATGCAGCCAATATTCGCCGGATACATCGAGGAAACATGGAGCACCATTTCCTGCGTTTGCAGATTGAGTTTTCCGGCAACTGTACGTTTGTTCCGCAGATCAAAGAGATAGTCGTACAGCTTAGGTTGATGTTTGCGAATAAGTCGGGCAAGATCAATGGTAGCATGCACATCGGACAAGGCATCATGGGCGCCTTCATGGCTGATGCCGTTTGCTTCTGTCAGCTCTTCCAGACGGAAACTGGTGGTTCCGTCTTCACGTTTTGGCCATTCAATTCCATCCGGGCGCAAGGCGTGGGTGAGCCGTACCATATCGATGATATCCCAGCGGGAATTCCCGTGTTTCCACTCCCGTGCGTAAGGATCAAAAAAATTGCGATAGAAACCGTATCTGGTGAATTCATCATCAAAACGCAGACTGTTGTATCCCACGCCGCAGGTACCGGGCTGAATAAACTCCCGATGGATTTC
>JAOZLM010000090.1 GCA_029934815.1 Desulfocapsa sp.
ATTTTCTATCATTACGACGTACCCTAGTACGCCGAAATGATAGAAAATTGACGCGTCTCGCATATGAAGTTTTTTACTTAGCCATCGTATACTTGAGGTTTTTACGAGTTTGTCAAATATCATTATACAATACAATTACAGCGAGTTTACCATACTGACTCGCAAAGGCAAGAAAGAGCTGAAAAGGCAGTCTATTTTTTCCGGGCACGGATAAAAACACGATCCGGTGCGGGGTAGCCTTCGATTGTTTTACCGCTGTCTGCCGGATCTGTAAAGTCGGCATAAGATTCAAAGCTCATCCAGTCTGTTCGACGCTGTTCAATGCTGGACATGGGGTGCTGGCAGAATATATCAATATCTTTGAATCCTGCCCGCTTAAGCCAGTTCTTGAGGCAGTTACCGGTGGGGACAAAATAAGTGCCCGGGACTTTAGCATACGTTTTTTCGGGGAAGAGGGCGATTTCCGATTCTCCGGGAAGTGCCTGCGACTCGAGGATTAATGTACCGCCGGGGCGAAGGGAACTGAAAATGTCCCGCAGACATTCAACGGGAGAGCTGCGGTGGTAGATAATTCCCATTAAAAAGAGTACGTCAAAACATTCTGGAAAAAGAGACAGGTGCTCGACACCCAGAAGATCTATATGCAGGTTTTCTATCCCTGCCATGCTGTTTAGTGCTTTAAAACAGTAATAGTGCTGCACAGAGGGTTCAAACCCGATCACAATTTTTGGTTTGTGAGGCACCATTCGGAACATGTAATAGCCGTTACTGCATCCGATATCGGCCACAATTTTCCCTTCCATATCAGGAAGGAAATCCACAAGGCGCTGCCATTTTCGCTGGCTTTGCCATTCGGAATCCACATCAACCCCAAAAACTGAAAAAGGGCCTTTTCGCCAGGGTATAAATGTTTGCAGGTGCGATTCCACTTCTTGTCGTTCTGTGTTTGTGAGTTCTTCTTCAGCCCCGATTGTCACCCAGTCAGAATCACAATTGACAAATTTTGCAGGAAATTGGCGTAAGCCTTCGTAAGGATTCCTGTAACGAAGAAAACCTTTTTTATTTTGATTTACCCAGGTTTGCAGCTTCCGGTGTGTTTGCGTGATTTCGTCGTGTTTAGCTGATTCTGGTAACTGATTGATATAGCGCATCGTGGTGTTTCAATAAAAAGGTTACAGCGGTTTGACCGCAAGAAAGGAAACGAAATTAAACCATTGAAAGAAAGGTTCGATTTCAACAAAACCTGCAGTTTTTAACATAGATCTGTTTTCATCAAAGGAGCAGGGGATGAGTACATTTTCAAGGGCTTCTCTTTTTTTTGCAATTTCCAGTTCAGAGTAGCCTTTCTCCTGTTTAAAGCCGTGGTAAATATCTATAAAACTACGATTTAAACTGGAATGGTGAGAAATGATTTTTTCACTCAGTATACAAATCCCTCCGGGACGAAGATTCGTAAAAACATGAGCAAGGAATTTTTCTCTGTGTAGCGGACGGATAAACTGCAAAGTATAATTGAGGATAAATGCTGAAGTATCAGGCTGGCTCATCTCCATGATGTCCCCATGGATAAAGTGCATACGCTCCTGTTTTGAAAACATTTCGGCTTTGCTTTTTGCTTTCTCCAGCATGGCAGTGGAGTTGTCGATACCGGTGTATTGAAAAAAATTATCGTCCAGCAAGCTACTTAAACGCAGCAGGGTGCTGCCGGTTGCACAACCAAGATCCACCACCGTATCGCCATTCGCTAGTATGGAACGCATGATTCTGGAAATGGAGGAAATGACTTCCTCGTAAAACGGGACGGAGCGATCCAGCATATCATCAAAAACCAGCGCCACCCGCTCGTTAAAAACAAAGTCTTCAGCGATCTGCTCGACCTGGAAGAGAGAATCTTTTTCGCCGTTTTTGTGTGAATTATTCATGAACCTTCTATACCATTGTCTCTGTTCAAGTGAAAGAGCAAATCGGTGTGTTTATTCTAAGAATAGGCTTGCCAACACCTGTTTATCCAGCTATAAATAGAATCTTTAATGTTGATGGCGTCGTAAAAACTCTTCATCTTCTTCGTCACTTCAAATTTGCTGTCGTTACGACGTACTTAAGTACGCCTCACTCCACCAAATTTGAGCTCCTCGAATATGAAGTTTTTTACTTAGCCATCTACAATTTTACCTTTTTACAAGTTCATCAATGTTGCATAGTCACATAACTGGAGGCTGCTTTTTTCAGTTTAGATATTGTTTTGTTTCAGGGAGGAAGAGGATTATGAGCGGAAAATTTTGGGGAAATATTGGTCTTGGGGCAGTGCTGGTTTGCCTTGTTGCTTTTGCTGTTACAAAAATCAGTGCATCATCCGGTGTTGAAGGATTGTTGCTGCCTGAGGTGAAAGTGTCTGATTCAACAGCAGAATTGTTGCATTCCGTAGAGCTTGTTCGTTCTGCCGTAATGCTGCAGAAAACAGGCCATAAGGTTGATGCTGCTTTTGCCATTGAAAACAAAGGCGGAGATGATGTAAAAAACATATCCATCCTCTGTACCCTTTTTAATGCCGCCGGCAAAGAACAGGGAAGAGACAAATGGATTGTATTTGATACGGTGAAGTCCCAGGGACACGGGATGTTTACTTTTAGTGATAAACGATTTATCAGTGATTCTGCTGTGCGTTCTGAGTGTCAGATTGTTGATCTTGAGGTGGTTACTGCTCCTCTTATCACAGTGCATCGTGGATCTGCCGGACATGGTGCAGCAGATAGCCATGGCGCTCCAGCAGCATCTGCAGGACACGGCGCCACCCACTGATATAGACAAGCAAAACAGACCATAAGGTTTGATAAACTTGTAAAAAGGTAAAATTGCAGATGGCTAAGTAAAAAACTTCATATTCGAGGAACTTGCCCCGCAGGAAATGCCCTTGGGGTGCAAATTTGATGGAGTGAGACGTACTTAAGTACGTCGTAACGACAGCAAATTTGAAGTGACGAAGAAGATGAAGAGTTTTTACGACGCCATCAGGTCTGAAAGTCGATATAAAATATGTCTGAAGAAATAGATTTTGATGAGATTCTCGGGAAGTATCATTCCGATCCGTTTGAATATGTGGATATTTTTGCCGAGCACACCGGTACGGTACGTTTTCTGGTGGAAGTGGGTAATGATGTCGAGGCGGTTAGCGGAGAGTGGAAACATATCCCCGGAACAGCACTCTATGAAATCACCAGAGAACGCAACCCGAAAAAGAACACAGCGACGACCAATGGCGTTGTTTCTGAGGTATATAGCGGGCTTGAAGGGCGATTTGTCGAAGCTGGTGAGAAACTGCTGACCATTCGTCATCCTTTAAAGAAAAAAGAGATCATCGAACGTATTTTACAGGAAGTTCTGATCATCTTTCCGGCTCCTGAGCGTGCGAAATACTTTTTTGCGCCCGACGTGCAATCAAGGATCGAAAAGAAAGGTGCTCGTGAAGTTTCTGTAAAAAACGGTGATGAGATTATCATTATGTCTCTTATGAAACGGGATACTCCTGTTTATTACAGTGGTGATCCCGGTGTGATTCACTCTGTGTATTTTCAGCCTGGTGTCTCTGTGGATCAGGGCGCTCCTCTTCTTGGCGTTTGTCCTGCTGATAAATTACCACTTATCAAAAAGATTATTACCAGGGTGAAGGCAGACTGGGATAAATCCAGCTGAGATTGACCTTTTTATTCGCGTAATATGTATTCTTTCCTCTAATGGATAACCTTTCTCAGCTAATACCCGCTGTTCTAAATGACCATGTAAGTGCTGTCGAATTTCCTGCCCGCTTGCAGGCACATGGCGAGCAAAAGGCTGAAGCTATTGCTCGCTATGGCGCCTTTATTGGCTCCGAAATCCGTATTTACCCATCTCTTGGCAGGGCAATGGATCAGGCCAGAGCCCATATTGCAGGCTGCGAACAAAATGGCCGATCAGTGGCCAGTGGCAGCTTGATTCTTGCTTCAAGGCTCGATTCCTCTAAAGGACGATTTCAACGCTCCTGGCATGCTCCTTTAGGCGGGCTTTGGGGATGCCTTCTTCTTGCAGATACTTTCCTTCCCACTTTTCGAAATATTCTTCCTCTTATTCCGGGGATTGCCTGTTGTGAGGCATTACGTCAGGAAGGCGTACCGGATGCTACTATTCGCTGGGTAAATGATGTTCTTGTAAACCGGAAAAAACAGGCAGGATTTCTGGTTGAAGGATTTGTCAGCCCCATACACCACGAACAATATCATTTGCTTGGCTTTGGGCTGAATGTAAATAACGAGGCTTTTCCTGTCGAGTTGCAGGAAGATGCAACATCTCTTTCTACAATCCTTGGGGAATCGGTGAATCTCTGTTCTTTTGCCATGTCATTCTTTGCAAAAATACGCTGGTATATTGGCCTGCTTTTTTATGAAGAAGCGCAGTGGCTGGAGCGTGGTGGCCATGGTGAATACACAGATAATCATCCAATTCTTACGAGGTGGCTGGAGTTGTCTGATACGATTGGGCAGCGGGTAAGCTTTGGTTACGATGTTGTGCAGAATCCTCAGTATGAAGCATTGGTGACAGGTGTTACTAATGATGGTGGTCTTATTTTAGAACACGATGATGGCGGGGTGAGTATTGAGCATAGTGGTGAGGTTCGTTATTGAATCATATTTTTAAAATGGATATGGGCCATCCATGTCTTTTACAAGGATTGAATGGGAGACAAGATTTTTTTCCGGTGTGAAATAGTGTAACAGATATCCGGGTGCTTCCAGATTGAATTGTGACGGGTGGGTGAGGGTCAGATCCAGGACCAGTTGTAATCCCATACTGGGCGCTGTGCTAATCACTGTGCCGCACCATCCCTGGTGGGTTAAGGTATGGATGTGTCCGCAAAGAACAGCTTTAATATTTGTATGTTGCGCAACAACATTTCCTAATGTATCAGAACCTATAAACCCATCTTCGTCAGTTTCAAGAACACCACAATTTGCAGGCGGGTGGTGCATAAAAATGATGGTGGGTTTTGTTGGCTTAATGGCTAATTGTTTTTCCAGCCAGGCAATTCTTCTGTCGCACATTTCCCCACCCGGGGCAGTTGGAATAGAACTGTCCATTCCAATCAAACGAAGATCATAACCATCGACTACATAGTTGATAAAATTTTTGGATTCACCAGGACAGGCACGTTCTCCAAACACCGACCATAAAGTGTCCCGGTCGTCGTGATTACCGGGAACAATATAATAAGGATATTGCAGTTCTTCCAGGATTGCTGCCGCTCGTTCAGCTTCATCCAACTCCCCGTCACAGGTGATATCGCCTGTAATAATGACAAGATCCGGTTTGGGGTGAAGCTGGTTAATATGCTGAATGCAGCTGGCGAGGTTTTCAGCAGATGGTACAACACCATACGCTTTTTTTTCCCCACCAGCGATGTGGAAATCACTCAAATGTGCGATGAGCATTAACTTGTTCCTAAAAAAAACATTACTGTTTTTTGCGGTTCATGACAAAGCTGATCATGGCAGCAAAAGAAATAAACGTAACAATCATAAATGATACTGCATTGAGCACCGGAGTGGAGCTGAACTTAATCCGGGAGTAGAGGTCAACTGGTAATGTCGGATCTGAACCAACAAGAAAAATGGTAGTATTAAAGTTTGAGAAACTAATCAGAAATGCCACCACAAAAGCACCGATAATCGCAGGGCGCAGAAATGGAATCGTGATTAGCCAGATCACCTCAAGATGATTAGCTCTAAGACTAAGCGCCGCTTCTTCAAGTACTCTGTCAAATTTTTTCAGACGAGCACCAACTAATAGCATCACGTAAGTGGCACCAAATGAAAATTGTCCAATAACAACCAGCCAGAAACTAGGACCCAGAAATTCAAATTCAAGACCAAAGGTTTCTTCCATATACATTCCGGCATATGTAGAGCTGAGCAAGATTGATATACCCAGAACTACGCCTGGAATAACCAGTGGGGCGAGTGCCAGAAAGTAGAGTAAGCCTTTACCTCTAAATTGCTCTTCTTCAAACAAGAGGGCAGCGATCGTACCAACTATTGTGGAAAACAATGCTACAAAAAATCCGGTTTGCAGGCTTGTCCAGACACTCAACATCAGATCGGTATCTTTAAATAGACCGAGTCGGTCATCGGTATTGGCGAAGAACCAGTCCAGAGAGAATCCATTCCAGGGGAGGGCAATAAAATTCGAGTCGTTAAATGCCAGTACACAAATTGTGACCAGAGGCATTATCAGGAAAATGTAGAACAGCGCCATATATAGACGAAAACCGGTAATATACGTTGCTGAGCATGGTAATGTACGTATCATGATCCAACCCTCTCAAGTTTTTGTCCAGTGAGTCTTAGCGCCAGCCAGATAATGGCCGAGGATAACATCAGCAGCAGAAATCCAAATGCTGCGCCTTCATTCCAGTTAAAGGTTGCCAGGAACTTGTTGTAGATCTGTTCCGTAAACCAGAGAGAACTTTTGCCACCAAGAATATTGGGTGCAACATAATCTCCGATCACCAGCATAAAGACGATAATACCGCCTGATGCAATTCCGGGAGTTGTGTACGGGATAATAATCTGGCGAAAAATAGTCCATTTTGTAGCGCCTAAATCACTGGCTGCCTCGATAAGGCTGTCATCAAGACTCTCCAGTGCTGACATCATGGGAATAATCATAAACAACATCGACATATACAAGAGACCAATGGTCATGCTGAAATTGGTGTAGAGCATCACGATGGGACTATCAATCAGTCCGATTTGCATGAGAAAATTATTAATGACTCCATTGTCACTGAGTAAAATCATCCAGCCATAAATAGTAACCAGTTCACCAATCCATATTGGAATGAGAAGCAGGAGCACCATGAAGCTGCTGTATTTTTTCGCCACCACCTTGGTTAGGAAAAATGCGACAGGAAAAGTAACAACAAAGGCCAGAAATGTAACACCGATAGAGTAAAGGGCTGTTTGGACAAAGGTGAGCCAGTAGATCTGGTCTTCAAAGAATGATAGGTAGTTGTTTAATGAAAAGACCATTAACCCATTATCGTTCTCGAATCTGAATGATCTGAAAAACATATCCAGGTGAGGGATAACAATCAATAATATCAACCATAAAAGAACTGGCACCATCAAGAGATAGAATGTACTGCTTCTTTTTTTCTTCATAGTTCTATTTCCGGTAACATTTTATATCATCACGATGAATACCCACTTTTAAATCATCGCCTTCTTTTAACGCTTCAAACTCAGCATTTTGAGGGAGTGAGATAAGTAAATGGTCATTGCTTTGTTTTATAATTGCAGAAAGTTTTGTGTTAGATCCATCAAATAAAATTGCTTTGATCCGCATGTCTATTAACTGAATATCCTCAAGCCCCTCTGATGGATTCATGATAAAGGCTTCAGGCCGCATGTAGAGTTTTGTGGGCTGGAAATCAAGACCCTTTTTGGTTAAATTGCAGCCGTTCTTTGTTGTGAGTTGGCCATTCGAGTATCCTGAAACGTCCAATTCGTTATTCTCTCCGACAAAGCCGGCAACAAAAGATGTGGCAGGATGTTTATACAGGTTTTTAGGAGTATCAAGCTGTTCAAAACGACCTTCATTCATTACGGCAACCTTATCACTCATGACGAGTGCTTCCGACTGGTCATGGGTAATGTAAATAAATGTTGTTCCGATTTCTTTTTGAAGAACCTTAAGCTCAATCTTCATATGCTCCCGAAGCTTTCTGTCGAGTGCTCCGAGTGGTTCATCAAGAAGGAGAATGGATGGCCGTAATACCAGCGATCTGGCAATTGCAACTCGTTGTCGCTGACCACCTGAAAGATCGTTCACATTTTTTTTCTCAAACCCAACCAACCCAACACGTTCGAGCATTTCTGTTACCCGGGTGCTAACTTCGGCTTTAGGTAGCTTTTGTCGCTGTAGTCCAAAAGATACATTTCTCTCAACATTCATCATGGGGAAAAGTGCAAGGTTTTGGAAAACAATATTAACAGCACGTTTTTCAGGAGGAATCCCTTGCATGGATTCACCTCGAATAAGAAGTTTCCCTTCTGTCTCAATTTCAAAACCTGCAATCATCCGCAGGAGTGTTGTTTTTCCACAGCCTGATCCGCCTAAAATGGAGAAAAACCCTCCATCTTCAACATTAAAGCTCACAGAATCAACAGCCGTGAAATCGCCAAATCGTTTTGTGACATTTTTAATTTCTAGTACGTGATCCATGGTAACCTTTAAGAAAAATTCGTAATTGAACAAGAACGACTTTATGAGAAGTCTGGTTTTTCGTCATTCACGTGAAGGCGGAAACCTTCTCTATCTACAGATTTTCGTCTACGCGGGAATAACGGAACGGGTTGTTCGGGAAGTACTTTGAGTCGCCTGAAAAATAAGCTTTTCAGGCGGCTCAAAGCTTTGCGTACAATGGGAAATACGCCTGCTAACTGAGATTATTTAGCAGCTTTAATTCTATCAAGAACCTTTGCTTCAATTGTTTCAAAACCATCTGGTA
>JAOZLM010000381.1 GCA_029934815.1 Desulfocapsa sp.
AATTAAAATTATTTACGTTTACCTGCTTCTCGGGCCTACTCGAATATCTCCGATTTGTCCGCTGAAAATTTCTGTGGCCATCAGTACAAGAGGGTCGTTGGCAAGTTTTTGTCGTAATTTATGCGGTGAATCTAATGTGTCATTTTCTTTTTTTTCACCTTTCACCGGTGTGATAAAATGAAGTTTAAGATCTTTTTGGAAGAAGTCGAGAATAAACTCAGTGAGGAGCTTTACATTTTCTTTTTGTCGTAAAACAGAACAGTTGTTGTGGTCTGAGAAATGTAATTGCAGCTCACCATCAACTTCTCTTGCTTTATCAGCACGTTGTAAGTCCTGTGCCATCCAGATTTTTCTGTCTTTAACGTGTGCAATAAATTCAAGCCAGTCTTTTCGTACATCGTGCTGGTGGGGGTGGGGGACTGGTTTGCTTTCTGACGCAGGCTCAGCAATTGGTGGCTGAACCGCTTTAATATCAGGATCTTCTGGTAATGGCGGTTCTTCTATTGTTTTTTCTATTGTCGGAGTCGGAGTCGGAGTCGGTTGCTGAATCGGTTCTGTTTTTATTTCAGGGCTTTTTTTTTTGACGGGAATACTACTTTCAGCCGTTTTCAGTGGAGCATCACTATTTTGCAAAAGAGTGTCGAGCTTAGAAAGCAAAGACGATACAGGTACTACATCATCTGCCTGAATAATTTTCAGGAATGTACTTTCAAGAGTCAACCGGGGCTGCGTAGCATAACGCATCTCCTCCACACCACTCATCAGCAAATTGAGTTTCATGTGTAAGGTGTTGTGGGAGTACTCTTTGGCGATACTCTGGAAAAATTCGAGTTCCTGCTGTGGAATGTCTATGAGCTTTTGACAGCCATCGATTCGACAAAGAATAAGTGTGCGAAAGGCAGTGAGAAGATCGGTAGTAAATCGTTTAAGATCCACACCAAAGTCAAAAGTTTTATCGAGAGCTTGTAAGGCTTCTTTAGCATCACCTGATAGCAGCGCAGTAACAATAGTGTGGATAATGTCACGGGAAACAAGCCCTAGTACTTCTATCACATCATCAACTGTAATCTCTGTATCACCAAAGGAAAAAACCTGATCAAGAAGGCTAAGCCCATCACGAACAGATCCTTCTGATTCTCTAACAATAAGATCAAGGGCGGCAGCGTCGAGCTTTACACCTTCCTCATCACAAAGTTTTGAGAAGTGTGCAGTAAGATCGGGGGCAGCAACACGTTTTAGCTCATAACGCTGGCAACGTGAAAGAATGGTGATGGGGATTTTGTGCAACTCGGTGGTTGCAAACATAAAATGCACATGAGCAGGTGGTTCTTCGAGGGTTTTAAGCAGTGCGTTAAACGCCTCAGTGGTGAGCATGTGTACTTCATCAATAATAATAATCTTGAATTTTGCACTTGTGGGAAGGAATTTGATTTTTTCCTTTAGCTCTCGAATCTCCTGGATTCCACGATTGGAAGCGCCATCAATTTCATATAAATCAAGGGCAGCGCCCTTTTTGATTTCAATGCATGAGGTGCACTCACAACAAGGATTGCCGTCCACAAGATTTTCACAATTAATAGCTTTTGCCATAATACGGGCAAGGGTAGTTTTACCAACACCACGAACACCGGAAAAAAGAATAGCGTGGGCAATTCGATCTCGAACAAGACTATTGCGCAGGGTTTTAACAACCGGTATTTGACCAACAACCTGAGTGAAGTCCTGGGGGCGTGATTTTCTGGCAAGAACCAAATAGGACATAAGAGAGAGCCAATCCAAAAGAAAAACGAGATAAGAAGCAAATCTAAACAAAAAGCAACAATAACAGTTTAACAGTGCTGCAGGTTCGTTCGTTTATGTCTTGGCGCTATAGTTCACTATGCGACAAGGCGCAAACGAACGAAGATGCGGTGCTGTTGAACTGTTATAAAAGAAAATGATAGTCGGGCTGCCTGTAACACATTCGAGGATTCATTACCGTTGCTCCCTTCCAGGCCTGGCGGAGTTCATGATCTCAAATTGTACAGAACCCGACTATCAAAAGCAAAATACACAACCCTCTGGAACCCGTCAAGGGGGATTTCCCCCGGGAGCTTGTCTGAGAATGCCCTTTTGCCCAAACTCTTCAGAATTGTCAAAAAATAATGCTCGCAATATCAAATAAATTGCTGCGCTTATTTTTAGAAAATGCTTCTATTTTGAACAAAATGTCTATTCTCAGACAAGTTCCCGGAAGAAGGACTGAGTAATATTTTGTATGACGTCAGCTATGCAATAATATAAAAACGGCTATAACAACGTGTAGTTGCAATAGCCGTTTTTGCGCTTCTGGCGGAGAAGGAGAGATTCGAACTCTCGGTACTTGCGTACACACGCTTTCCAAGCGTGCGCCTTAAGCCTCTCGGCCACCTCTCCAGATCGAAGTTGCTACACAGCGAATGAGAGCCTTTGTAGCCTGTGTTCAAAGTTTTCGCAATCAAAAAGTACGATAGAGCAGGAAAAAATAGGAAATAAAGTATGATGGCGTCGTAAAAACTCTTCATCTTCTTCGTCACTTCAAATTTGCTGTCG
>JAOZLM010000382.1 GCA_029934815.1 Desulfocapsa sp.
GACTTGCGTCAACTTGACGGAACGTCGCTTTTTTATTGAAATTATCAACACCAGAGATTACACTCTGCGACAACTTCTGGAAGCTTTTTTAACCCCACAATTTATACACCAATTCTTGTTGAATCACAATGAGTGACCACCTACATATTCTCATCACCGGCGACGAAGGAAAAGGGCGTAGTTTTCTCCTTTCAAAAAGAAAGATACGTTCAACTGTTGTGTGCATTACAGGACTCCTGCTCACTTTCGGTCTCACCAGCTACAGCGCATTTAATAGCAGCAAAATAAATACAAATCTCTCAAACCAGGTAGCTGCATTACATAGTGAAATAAACGACTTAAGCAACAAACTAACCAACACCACAAACAGCAACGAAAGCCTGGCTGGACAGGTTAACAACCTGAAAGAACAAAACAGCACCCAGGAAGAACTCTTTCAACAGGAAAAAGCAACACTTCTCAACACCGCAGTAACAGAGCTTGAAGAACGTAGTAATATGATCGAGCGCATCATGTGTAATATTGGCGTGGACATTAAAGACGCGCCCTCTGTTGACAGCAGCAACTCCGGTGGCCCTTATGTTATGCCTCGGGAAGATGCTGGTAAAGAACTGCTCTATCGCTCAGACAAGTTTCTGCAGACCATTCTCTATGTTCCCCTTGGCCGTCCTGTTCCCGGAAGAGTTTCTTCCCGCTATGGGCACAGAACTGATCCGGTAAACGGAAAAAGAGGGTTTCATGAAGGAGTTGACTTAAAGGGACGAAGTGGTGACCCTATTCTCGCTACTGCCGATGGCACTGTAACGAAAGCCTTTTGGAATGGTGGCTATGGCAAATACATTGAGATTGCGCATGGCAACGGTTACGTCACCAAATTTGCCCACATGAAAAAGATGCTGGTTAAAAAAGGCGATAAGGTAACTCGCGGTCAGAAAATCGGACAAGTTGGCAACAGTGGTCGTTCAACCGGATCACACCTGCATTACGAAATATGTTTTAACAAAAAACCGGTAAATCCTGCAAAATTTATGCACACCAGCAAACTCAACCAGGCAGCCACCATCAAAGAGCTGAACGCTGGTACAAAGAGCAAAGTCAAACACCTTCTGGTTGCAGAAAAAACACTATAACAGACACGAACTTCGGAGTAATAGCATGGGTATTTTTAATCAAAAAGATGATTTTGAGCAACAGAGCCAGCAGGCGGATAAAGAAGTAATCTCCTCCATCATTGATGCCAAGATGGTGATGAAAGGTGAGCTGGTATTTGAAGGCAAAGCCAGGATAGACGGTAAAGTTGAGGGGAATATCAAGGGTGAGCATCTTATCCTCAGTGAAAGCGGAAAAATCACAGGTGATATCCAGGTCTCAACCTTTGTCTGCCATGGAACCCTTGAAGGAAACGTAAAGGCAAGTCTGGTTACCGCACGTAAAAGTTGCAGCATCCACGGAAAAATCGAAAGTAACAGCCTGACCGTCGAACCTGGTGCCGGGCTTGATGGAGAAATGAAAGTCGCCTGTAATGATCTTCACCTGGTAGATGACAAAAAAACGTCAGGTACTGAATCCACCAAAGTTGCTGAAGCCTGATCATTTGCAGCCCAAGGACCTCCCCACCCCTTCCAATCGAATCATCTGCCCTGAATGCGGCAACGATGAAGACTTTGTCGAAGTGGCCGAAAACGTTATCATCACGACTCTTTACACCCAGAATCTCGACGGAAGCTTCACTCTCGAGGAAGACGATTCTCAGGTTCTGGGTGAACTAAAACTCATTTGTGCCCAGTGCGAAGCAGACTTGTCTCAGTTCCATGGTCGTTTTGCGGAGATGCTCTTTTGAGTGGCACCCCACGTATTATCCGGACAAATGACGAACTTTTTTCCTGTTACCACGAACTACAGGCTGGAGATATTGTTACCTGCCGTTTACGTTTAAAATCTGGTGAAGAACATCTGCTTCTTGATCTTCTGGAACGTGGCGTTCAACTGATTCCATCTGCCACCTGCCAGCTTTCCTCACGCTCCAAAAGTTATCAAGCTCGTTTGCTGGCATCACTTATGATTCCACAGACTGTAGTTATCTATGATATCCATGGCCTCCTCCAAACAGTTTCCCTCTATGGACAACACAACATTGGAAAAGTAGTACTCAAACATGACCGAAAGAATGCAGGCCTTGGCATACATCTGTTTCGTGATATTGAAGATGTGTATACCCAGGCGGCCAATAACGTTTTACCCTATCCCTTTGTCCTGCAACCTTTTATGCGGAACAGCCGTGATGTACGGGTGATTATTATTGGTGACTTTGTTGAAGCCTACGAGCGAAAGAATCCTCATAATTTCCGTAACAATCTCCATTGCGGTGGAGAGTCTTTACCAGTGGAACTTAGCAGTGAACAGTTACAACTTTGCAGAACAGCAATGGAACGTGGAAACTATCCTTACGCCCACCTGGATCTGATGATTACTGAGGAAGGTGCTACATATCTTGCTGAGATAAATCTACGGGGCGGGATGCGAGGGGCGGTTGTTGATTCCAGAACATATAAAGCTAAGATTGCAGA
>JAOZLM010000091.1 GCA_029934815.1 Desulfocapsa sp.
AAAGAATCATCGCTGATTATTTGCTTTATAATTGTTTTTGAGATGGGGCCCTGTAAGGAAATCATGGCCATATCAAAGGTTCGGTCAAGCATCTTCACATCAGGATACTCTTCCATGATTTTTTGTAGATGCGTTACATCTTTTTCCCTGTTGGAAGCATTTACAACCAGAAGATATTCATCACTTTTAAACCTGTATAAATACGCATCGTCAAAGGCTCCTCCAGTCTCATTTTGGATGAGCGTATACTGGCTTTCTCCCACACCAAGCGCCAGGAGATTATTGCTTAACACATGCTGTAAAAAAGGAACTGCATCCCTGCCGCTGAAAAACAATCTGCCCATGTGAGACACATCAAACAATCCTGCTGTCTGACGTGTTGCCATATGTTCTTTTAATATTCCATCAGGATATTGGATGGGCATTTCCCAACCACCAAAATCAACTATGCTGGCGCCGAGTGTTTTATGTTGTTCGAAAAAGATTGTGCGGTGGAGAGGACTCATAATAATTACCCTAAGATCTTATTTTTTCCGGGAAGGAAGAGCATCGGTGATTGTGCCATTTACAATTTCTGCTGCAAATGCAAAGGTTTCAGCAAGGGTTGGGTGCGCGTGAACTGTTTTACTGATATCTTCGGCCGTTGCACCTTTTTCAATAGCAAGTGCTGCCTCATGTATCAGTTCACCGGCATGTGCGCCACAAATTCCAGCACCAATGATTTTACCGGTTGTTTTATCAAAAAGTACTTTGGTCACTCCGGTGGATGCGCCAACACTTAATGCACGCCCGCTGGCTCCCCAGGGAAATTTTCCTTTAGCAAAAGATAGCTTCCTTTTTTTTGCTTCTTTTTCTGTAATTCCCACCCAGGCAATCTCAGGGCTTGTATACGCAACAGATGGAATGGTTTCAGGATCGAATATACTGGGCTGACCTGCTATATTTTCCGCTGCAACTTTTGCTTCATGGCTGGCTTTATGGGCTAGCATTGGTTCGCCCACCACATCGCCAACCGCATAGAAGTGAGAAACAGATGTCTGCTGATGCTTGTTTACAGAAATAAACCCCTGTTCTGTTAGCTTGCATCCAATATTTTCTAATCCCATTCCTGAAATGTTTGGCCGCCTTCCAACTGCAACAAGAACAGCATCAAACTCTTGCGTGTCTGGTGCTGTTGCTCCTTCAAAAGAGGCACATAAACAACTTTCTTTTACCTCAAGATATGTCACCCGGGTTTTAGTAAGAATCGTGTATTTCTTTTTCAGTTTTAGAAAGAGGGGCTGAATGATATCTTTATCTGCTGGAGGAATTATATGATCCAGCATTTCCACGATGGTGATTTTTGTACCCAGATTACTGTAGACCTGAGCCATTTCCAGACCAATAACACCTCCGCCGATAATCAGCATTTTTTCCGGAATCCTTTCCAGCTGAAGAGCATCACCGGAATCCCAGATACGTGGGTCTGTGGGATATCCCGGCAGCTTAAAGGGAGCAGAACCTGTGGCAATTACTGCATCAGTGAAACGCACTTCAGTTACTGTGCCCTCTCCTTCAACAAGGAGGGTTGATTCATCCTGAAAAACGCCTTTCCCCGTTATACAAGTAATCTTTCTGGCCTTTCCCAGCTTATCAAGTCCATTTGCAAGTTGCGAAATAACCTGCTCTTTTTTCGCACGTAAACCCGCTATATCGATTTGTACATTTTCAGCAGTCACGCCATATTCAACGGCTGCGGCAATCTCTTCGACCACTGATGTTCCATGGAGAAGTGTTTTTGAGGGAATACAGCCTTCATGCAAACACACGCCACCAAGCTGTTTGCGTTGTTCCACAAGACAAACAGAGAGTCCAAGATCGGCTGCCCTGAATGCTGCCGTGTATCCTCCTGGGCCTCCACCCAGCACAAGTACATCATATTTTTCTTTTATTATTTCATTCATCTGCTGTTCCTGAAATCTAAAACCATCTGTTTATCAAATGGCCAGTTTATACAGCTCTTCCGCCTGATAGGAACTCCGCACATGGGGACCTGCGGCAACGCCTTCAAATCCGAGATCAAGTGCAATCTTTCGTATAGTTTCAAATTCTTCCGGAGAAACATAGCGATTTACTGCTATATTGTTGACTGTGGGCTGGAGATATTGTCCAAGAGTTAAAAGGTTACAGCCCGTGTCCCTTATATCGTTCATGGTCTGGATTAACTCTTCTCTTGATTCCCCAAGACCCAGCATTAATCCTGTTTTTGTGACAATATCAGGATTGTTGGTTTTAACTCTTCTCAGCAAGTCCAGAGATCGTGCGTAAACAGCTTGCGGACGAACTTTTGGATATAACGACGCAACCGTTTCGATATTATGGTTCAGCACTGAAGGTTTGTATTTACATACATAGTCGAGTGCTTTTGCGTCACCCTGCAAATCCGGGATCAGTAGTTCAACTAACGTTTCCGGGCACAGTTTGCGAATTGCTTCAATGGTTAAGGCAAAATGTTTCGCTCCACCATCGGGAAGATCATCCCGTGTTACAGATGTAAGTACAGCATATTTCAGCCCCAGACTATGCACTGCAGTGGCTATTTTTTCTGGTTCACTTGAATCAAGTGGCTTGATTTTTTCATGTCCAACAGCACAAAAACTGCAATTTCGGGTACAACTCTCACCCATAAGCATAAAGGTGGCTGCCCCTTTACCAAAACACTCAAACTGGTTTGGGCAACGTGCTTCCTGACAAACAGTAGTTAAACCAGTTGTTCTCAGTAATCGTCTGGTTTTCTCATATCCTGAACCAGTTGGCAGGGGCTGTTTAAGCCATTTTGGTTTTGCTGTTCGGCAGGTTTTTTGTTTTTTTGCTGGACGCTGAAAAACCCGAGTAATCTCCTGTGCCATGGCGGCCTCAATTGCTTTATAATTCAATGGTTTTTGCAATATGCTCTCCATTGAAGCCATGGAAACACCTGTAAGACCGCAAGGATTCATCCAGGAAAAAGGTTCAAGGTTGACATTCACATTCAAGGCCAGCCCATGATAGCTGATTCCATGCCTGACAGCGATCCCGACACTTCCCAGTTTCTGGTCGCCACACCAGATACCATGATTCCTGGAATCTCTGTTTGCAGTAATGCCAAAACGGCAAACCACCGCCAGCATAATCTCCTCAAGGCTGTGGATATATTCAGTAACACTCAGTTTATTGTGACGCAGATTAAGAATAGGATAACAGACGAGTTGGCCAGGCCCATGATACGTAACTTCCCCGCCCCGCTCAATTGTAAGCAACTCAATGCCACGCTCTTGCAGAAATGATTTGGCAACTGTTACATTGTCAGAACTTCCATTGCGGCCAAGAGTAAATACCGCTTCATGCTCCAGAATCAGACAGACATCATCTGCCTGCTCATCATCGTGCAATTTCTTAATAAGCTGCATCTGCCTGTCATAGGCTTTGCGGTAAGAAATAAGCCCTAAATGTTCAATCTGCAGTGACATGTTTTTTTTAAATCAGCCGGTAAGGCAGGGTTTTCTGGCTGCCTGAGTCTCATCAAGACGTCGAACTTTTGTTCGTAACGGTGCCTGACGCAATCGTTCGCCATCCTCCTTTGCTTCCCGAATAAGATCTTTAAATACAGCAATAAACTGATCCAGATCATCCTTGTTTTCTGTTTCTGTTGGTTCAATCATTATGGCACCGGGAACGACCAGAGGGAAATAAATGGTGGGTGGATGGTAACCGTGATCGATAAGTCCTTTGGCCATATCAAGGGTACTTACCTGATACTCTTGCTGCCATTTATCTGAAAAAACACACTCGTGCATACATGGTTTGTCGTAAGCAAGGTAAAGATCATTCCGTAAGGATTCTCGAACATAATTTGCATTCAGCACTGCCAGCTGGCTGGCCTTTTTGAGGTTTTTTGCCCCCATGGACAGGATATAGCTATACGCTTTAACAAGGACTCCGAAGTTTCCAAAAAACGCATGGAGCCTGCCAATTGATTCGGGACAATTATATTCAAGATAATATGCTCCATCCTTCCGGGTAACATGCGGAGTGGGCAGGAAACCTCTCAACTTTTCAACTGCACAAATGGGGCCAGCACCAGGGCCACCTCCACCGTGGGGTGTTGAGAATGTCTTATGCAGATTAAGGTGCATGATATCAATGCCACAGCGTTTAAAATCCACTATACCCATAACAGCGTTCATATTGGCGCCATCGCCGTAGACCAGCCCACCTTTTTCATGGACAATGGCAGTGATTTCACGAATGGACTCTTCAAACAAACCAAGGGTGTTGGGATTGGTCAGCATAATGCCAACCGTGTTTTCATCCATCAATTCTGCAACAACCTGTGGATCGATAATACCATCAGTTCCCGATTGAATCTGCACAGGTTTAAATCCACAGAGTGCTGCACTGGATGGATTTGTTCCGTGAGCTGTATCAGGAATCAGAATTTTGTTTCGCTGTTCTCCGTTTTTTCGAAAATAGGCTGCAAAAGCAAGCATTCCGGCCAGCTCTCCCTGCGCTCCTGCGGCAGGCTGCAAAGAAACTGCATCCATTCCAGTAAGACTTGCCAGAAATGATTGCAACTCAAACAGGATCTGCAATGATCCCTGCGACAATTCATCATCAAGTAACGGATGGGAGGAGGCAATTCCAGGAGTTGCTGCCATTTTTTCGTTGATTTTTGGATTGTATTTCATGGTACAGGAACCCAATGGGTACATACCCGTATCAATACCAAAATTCCATCCGGAGAGTCGTGTATAGTGGCGAACGACATCAATTTCACTAAGATCAGGAAAATCAGGAGCCTCGCCTAAAAGGTTTGCATCAATTTCTTTGCTTCGTTCCGGAACATCCTGATCTGGAAGACTGAATGCTGTACGACCGGGCTGTCCCTTTTCCCATAACAGCGGTTCTTCCATGATAAGGCCACTTCTTCCTGGTCCTGTTGTCATTTGCAAGCCTCCCCGATTACTGTATCAAGAACTACTCTTGCGGTCGTTTCGGTTACACAGAAAAGATATGCATTTTTGTATTCTTTATAGAACCTGCCAAGTTCAATCCCGGCAACAATCCCCTTTTTCAGCAGGCGTTCTCTGGAAACTTCAAAATCATCAGGGAAGCACAGGACAAATTCATTAAATGTCGGAGAATTAAAAAGAAGTTTTCCTCCCGCCTCAATCAGTCCGTTTCGCAGGTAAGCAGCCTTATCATAATTAAGTCGGGCTACACTACGTAATCCTGTCGCACCAAGGCTTGCCATATAGGCAGCAGCTGTTAAAGCACAGATTCCCTGATTAGAACAGATGTTGGAAGTGGCTTTTTCACGGCGGATATGCTGCTCCCGGGTGGAAAGAGTCAGGACGTACCCTCTGCTGCCTTCAATATCTACAGTTTCACCAACCAGACGACCGGGAAGAGTACGCTGGTGTTTGGCCTTGCAGGCAAACATACCAAGCCCGGGGCCTCCAAAAGATTGTGCCATGCCAAAACTCTGCCCTTCACCACAAACAATATCAGCTCCGTTATCGCCCGGGCTGCGAAATAAGCCATAAGCAAAAGGTTCTGAGAAACAGGTAACAAACAGGGCAGCAACAGAATGAATTGCTTGTCCCGCTTTTTCAAGATCTTCAATTACACCGAAAAAATTAGGCGATTGCAATGCAACCGCTGCAAGATCATCTATATTCTGCAAACTAGAAAGATCTGTCCTTCCATCCTCTTTTACGGGAAGCTCAATCAAAGTAAAGGATTCGGCCTGCAGATAGGTGCGGACAACTTCTCTGTAATGGGGATGAATAGCAGCAGAAATGGCAACGGTATTTTTCTTGCGTGCAATGCGTAATGCCATCAGCAGTGCTTCAGCAAGAGCAGAAGCTCCATCATACATGGATGCATTGGCAACTTCCATTCCAAGTAATCGTGCAGTGAGCGTCTGGTACTCAAAGATTCCCTGCAAAGTCCCCTGTGACATTTCAGGCTGGTATGGAGTGTAGGCAGTTAGAAATTCAGAGCGACTTATCAGGCTTGAAACAATTTCAGGAGTATGATGCGAGTAACTGCCCGCGCCAATGAGAACAGCTTTGGCAGACGAGGAATAATTTTTTGCTGCAAGCTCCTGAAAACGATCCGTAAGGCTCCATTCTGAAAGAGGACCAGCTAAAGACATCTCTCCCCGATAGCGACAATCATCAGGGATGTGTGCAAACAGGTCATCAAGCTGATCATGCCCTGTAACAGCAAGCATCTCAGCTATTTCAGTATCGGTATGTGGCAGGTAACGCATACTTACCCCTGTAGAAGAGCCAGATATTTATCCCGGCTAAGCATTTCGCTAAATTCGCTGTCAACACTTGGCCGAATTTCAATAATCCAGCTGGCGTAAGGATCTTCATTGACCAGCTCGGGAGCATCCTCAAGCGCTTCATTTACAGCTACAACCTCTCCACTCAACGGAATAAACACCTCAGAAACTGCCTTCACCGACTCAAGGGTTCCGAACTCGTCACCTTTTTCAAAGGTATCGCCAACATCCGGCATTTCGACAAAAACGATATCACCCATCTGATCCTGTGCGTAATCGCTGATTCCGATTTTTATGGTATCGCCTGTTTTTTGTGCCCATTCATGGTCATCGCTGTAAGAAAGATCAGCAGGTAGATTTAATTCGTTAATTTCTTTCATTTTTTCTCTCTATTTTATTTCCTGATTACAACTGAAACTCAACTTTGTCTGAATTTCGCCACTTAGTTCATTTCGGACCTGATCCGGAATGACACGACTGGAGACTTACTTTCAGTGTTAATCAAGTTATGTTTTATTTACGATACGCTATTACACCACGGGCAAAGCCATTTTCATATTAAAACTTTTGTACACAACAAATGTTTCCACCGATTGCACATTTTGTATTTTAGAAGCCTCTTCCGTGTAAAATTCAAGAATCCCAAATTTTTTACTCAACATCACAGTGAGTATTAAATCAAAACGGCCAGTAACTACAGAAACCGAGGAAACCCCCCGCAGCTCGCTGAACTCTTTTCCCTTTTTCACCAGATCCATGTCTTTTACACAAATACCAATCATCACGACTGAATGATCCGGTAATGCTTCCGGATCAACCAGAGCTGTGATATCGAGCTGTCCGCTATTACGAAGTTTTTTGACTCTTGAACGTACCGTTCCTTCCGCAAGCCCTATGGTTTGCGCAATTACCTTAAAGGATTTACGCCCGTCTTTTAGTTCGTTTATGATATTAATATCTGTTGTATCCATGGCTCCGTACTCTCCCTTCTTACACGTTACAACAACAATACATTTTGTTGACGTTATTGTCAATTAGATGCCAGCAAATAGAGCTTATCGACAATTACCACCACATTTAGTGATGACAACACTGATACAATAGCAAATCCAAGCAAGTAGTCATGCACAATTAAATCCTGCCCGACATCCTCCCAAATCCAGTACGAAAGCACTTCTACACAAAAATGGATCCGACTTTCGAGTTGACCGATCAGCCATTTCCTACTACCGTGTGGCCTTGACTCACAAACAAAACAGAAGAGAGCTGTAAATGCCAAAATTTGTAATTTCTTACGTCAAATATGTTGACTATATATCCACCAAAGTTGGTCGGATAGCCATGTACACAATCTTTCTTATGATTGCTGTTTTGCTACTTGGGGCAATTACCCGAAATATTCTCAATATGCCGCTCTCCTGGACGGTGGAGATGGCACAATTCATTATCACCGGCTATTACATCATGGGTGGCGCCTATTCCATGCAACTGAGAGAACATGTTCGCATGGATCTGCTCTATGATAACTGGTCTGAGACAACAAAAGCCAAAGTCGATGTTTGCACCAATTTTTTCCTGCTTTTTTATCTGATTACCCTATTCATCGGTTCAATCTCTTCCACCATGTATGCCATTGAATACGGACAACGTAATTTCTCTCAATGGAATCCCTCAATGATACCTATCAAAATCATCATGGTGATCGGTATTTTCATAATGATATTACAAACTATCTCCATGTTTTTTAAAGACCTGGCAAAAGCTAAAGGAACTCCGATCTCATGAGTTATGAATTAATTGCCCTATCCATGTTCGGGGGAATGCTGGTTATGATGTTAACCGGCCAGCGTGTATTCGCAGCGATTGGCTTTGTATCAGCAGCAACTGCACTATTGCTATACGGAAATGGTGCAATTGAGATGCCATTTATGGCGGCATTTAAACTGTTTAACTGGTACCCCATGCTGACCCTGCCCATGTTTATCTACATGGGCTATATCCTTTCTGAGTCGGGTATTGCTGATGATCTATACGGGATGTTTCACGTCTGGTTTGGCGGCTTGCGAGGTGGGCTTGCCATTGGCACAATTGGCCTGATGGTTGTCATTTCTGCCATGAACGGGCTCAGTGTTGCCGGTATGGCCATTGGCGCAACCATTGCCCTTCCTGAAATGCTGCGACGC
>JAOZLM010000383.1 GCA_029934815.1 Desulfocapsa sp.
AATTATATCCCAATCAGAAGGCTGTTGTAGCCAGTGGTTTTTCTGAGAGTGATGACGTTAAGGCAACACTTAAGCTTGGAGCTAGTGGGTTTATCAAAAAGCCTTACTCAATGGCTAAACTTGGTCGAGTAGTAAAAGATGCTTTGAGCAGCTGAACACAGATACAGTATGAATAGCCCATGGGAAATATTTTTAATCAAAAATAGAGAAGAAAAATGTCAGATTTCTTACTTGAGAGCATTCGGGCGATTGTTGTTGTTGTTATCTTCTTTTATCTTTGGTGGGTTGGCCGCAAGGAGAACATTGGCAAACAGCAAGGATGGCTTTTTATCATGTCCGGTTTTGGACTGATTTTATTCGGTATGCTTATTGATATCACCGATAATTTCTCCAGCCTCAATAAATACGTTGTTATTGGAGACACTAATATTCAGGCATTCCTGGAAAAGGTGGTTGGCTACCTGGCCGGGTTCATGTTGTTAAGCATTGGCTTCTGGAAATGGATGCCCACAGTAATTGCACTCAACAAAACAAAATTTGAATTACAAGAATCTCACAACAAACTTGAACAAAGGGTGATGAAGCGTACGGTCGACTTGCAACGTGAACGTGATATGTTCATGCAGGGGCCGGTCATGACATTTACCTGGAAAAATGTTGAAAACTGGCCAGTGGAACATGTATCTGCGAATGTTGCTGAAATTCTAGGTTATTCTGATGAGGAATTTCTAGACGGTACCATATCATATGCTTCACTAATCCCTCCCGATGAGCTGCAGAGAGTTATGACTGAGGTGGCAACTGCCTCCCAAGACAAAGAGAAATCATTTACCCACAAGCCATACCGCTTAATTTCTCGTAGTGGAAAAACTGTATGGGTGCTGGATCAGACGAGCATTATCCGCAACGATGATAATGAGATCAGCCATTATCAGGGCTATCTGGTAAACATCACCGACACCATGCTCATCACGGATGAATTGCGGGAGAGCAAAGAGCGCCTGACCGTTACTCTACGAGCCATTGGTGATGGTGTCATTACAACAGATATTCAGGGAAGGATTACCTTTCTAAATAAGATGGCCGAACAATTGACTGGATGGGGTAATGAGGAAGCAAATGGAAAACCATCGACAGAAGTATTTAACATAATCAATGAAAAAACAGGGCAACAATGTGCTAGTCCTATATCTCGTGTTCTGAAAACAGGAAGAATTATTGGCCTCGCCAACCATACAGCTCTCATTGCCAAAGATGGAAGCAAACGAATTATTGCTGACAGTGGGGCACCCATCCGGGATTGGGAAAGTGAAATTATAGGTGTTGTCCTCGTGTTCCGTGATATTACCCTTGAAAAGAAAATGGAGGAAGAGCTGATCAAGGTCAGAAAGCTTGAGTCCGTTGGAGTCCTTGCCGGTGGCATCGCCCATGATTTCAATAATATTCTTTCTGCCATTCAGGGCAACATTGAGCTGGCAACTCACCTTATTACTAACGATGCCAAAGTACTTTCTCTTCTTTCTGAAGCGCAAAAAGCGACCAAAAGGGCGACAAAGCTCACTCAGCAGTTGTTAACCTTTTCTAAAGGCGGCGATCCGGTCAAGGAAACAACTTCCTTAACCGGGCTTATCCGGGATTCTGCCGATTTTGTACTTCATGGCTCTCATGTTTCCTGTGATTACTCTTTTCCGGATGACCTTTGGATGGTCAATGTGGATAGTGGTCAGATAGGCCAGGTTATTCAAAATATTGTTATCAATGCCAGGCATGCCATGCCGGAAGGCGGGAGGATAGATATTCGTTGCGACAATGTTGAAGATGCGGAATCTGAGTCACTCTTGAGTACAAATGAGGGTGATTTTGTCCGTATCACTATTCAAGATACGGGCATTGGTATTCCACAGGAAATAACAGATAAAATTTTTGATCCCTATTTCACTACTAAACAGGAGGGAAGCGGTCTCGGGCTCGCAATCTGTCATTCGATCATCAATAAACATGATGGAAATATCACGGTTCAATCCAGCCCCGGCACAGGAACAACTTTTACCATATATTTGCCTGCCGCACATTCCACAGACATCACTGTTGCAAAACAGCAGAAATCAGGATCTGCTGTGAAAGCAGCAAGGATTATGGTGATGGATGACGAAGAGATGATCCGGGATTTGGCTCAGGCGCAACTCTCCACCCTCGGTCATGATGCAGTTCTTGTGACGGATGGTGAGCAGGCAATAAAAAGCTATCAGGAATTGCAGGAGAGTGGCACACCTGTTGATCTTGTGATTATGGACTTGACCATTCCCGGTGGTATGGGAGGTCAGGAAGCGAGCCGAAAACTTCTTCAGCTTAATCCTGAGGCTAAAATCATTGTCGCAAGCGGCTACTCCAACGATCCGGTGATGGCTAGTTACAGAGACTATGGATTCTGTGCTGCCGTGGCAAAACCATTTGACCTGACTGAATTACAACAGGTCATTGAATCTGCTTTGAGTTAAATTTGATGGCGTCGTATTTATGCCCGTAGTTAGGGTGAAAACTCTTCATCTTCTTC
>JAOZLM010000384.1 GCA_029934815.1 Desulfocapsa sp.
AGTATCACAGGAGCAATACAAAGCGCGCCGATGGGTTTGTTTGCTTTGACCATTTCTTGCACTGCTTGTGCCACATCTGCATTTACTTCACAATCTTTTCCATCGAAGGCAAAAGTCGAAAGGTTTTTAGCAGCTCCCAGTCCACCGGGAATAACCAATGCGTCATGTCTGGCCTGGTTGAATTCGGCAAGGTCTTTAACGTTTCCCCGTGCAATACGAGCCGACTCAATTAGCACATTGCGAGTTTCATCCATCTCTTTTCCCGTGAGATGATTCAGCACATGGTGTTGAGGGATATCCGGCGCATAGCACTGGTATTCAGCACCATTTTTGTGGATGGCCCAAAGTGTAAGAGTAGCTTCGTGGATCTCAGAGCCGTCCTGATTACCTGAGCCGGAAAGAATAACAGCGATGGATTTTTTGTTGGTGGCCATGGTTACTGTCTGGGGTAATTATAGGGTAAGGTGATAAATTGCCGGCAGGTTTCGGTACCGTTCGTTGTAGTCGAGGCCGTATCCGATAAGAAATCCTTCAGAAATGGGAAATCCTGGATAGTCTATGTTTATAGAGTGTTCACGTCGTTCAGCTTTATCGATCAATGAACAGATACGAACAGATGCCGCGCCTTGCTCCTTAAAGTGTTTAGCAAGCCAACGCATGGTAAGTCCGGTATCGACAATATCTTCTACGAGTAATATGTGGCGATCTGTAATGGGTTGTGCCGGGCTTGCCACCAAAGTAATTTGACCTGAAGAAGAGGATCCGCTTCCGTACGATGAAACCTGAATGAAATCTGTAGCAAGTGGCAGGGGAATGGCACGAACCAGATCTGCCATAAAGACAAAGGCTCCTTTTAAGACTCCGATAACCACCAGTTCTTTTCCCTGATAGTCTGCTGCTATTTCTTTGCCAAGTTCCTGGACGCGGTCGTGAATTTCTTTACTGCTGAGTACTAGTGTTTTGTCAGTTGAGTCCATGATAATTAATGTATGCTGTTAGTGGTATATGATTGGAAATATCATCCTGTAAATTTTGATAAACTCGTAAAAAGGTCAAGATTTAGATGGATTTGGAAAAAGCTCCATATTCGAGGCGCGCAAAATCCAAATTATTTCGGCGTACTAAGGTACGTCGTAATGGTTTGAATTTTGCAGCAACGAAGAAGATGGAGAGTTTTTACGGATCCATCAATTTTAAGTGACAAAATTATTGTGTAACTGGCAATCAAAGTCAAGGGAAAACGGGAAAAGCTGTGGTACTTTCATTCTATTGACAAAAAAAAGCGTTTCAGTTAGATTATAAGTTTCATTGATGTAATATATCAGCAAACGTGGTGAATAGAAAAAATGTGCCACTTGAACCTTTAAAGAGTTAAGAGTCGATCCATGGGAAAGTCATCAACAACACTGAATCCAGCGTTTAACGGAGAAATAACTTCACTTCCGGGTGGAGAACATCTCAATAGCTGTTTTGCCTGCGGTGCATGTAGTGGAATCTGTCCTGTCAGTCAGGCAATTCCTGAGTTTGATCCGCGTAAAATAATCCATATGATCCGCATGGGAATGAAGGAGCGTCTCCTGACATCCGATATGATGTGGTACTGTTCCGGTTGCCGGTCTTGTGTCTTTGTCTGTCCTCAGGATGTGAGTTTTGCAGACATCATGAGCGCTACTGCTAAACTGGCTCTGAAAGAAGGCTATGTCACCGAAGAAACACTGATAGAGAAGGGTAAGTCAGCAAAGGTCGAACGTGATCTCTGTGTTGCCTGTCTCACCTGTGTTCGTACCTGCCCATGGGAAATTCCACAAATTGATGAAGGTGGTGTTGCTACCATCGATGTTGAAAAGTGTCGTGCATGTGGAATCTGTGTTGAAGAATGTCCTGCCAATGCAATAACTTTAAACGAATCAGAAGATGAACGGCTCATCGCAGCCTGTGGCGTCTGAGAGATAGAAGAGGATAGAAATGAGTTTTGATCCTGCAATTACACTGTTCAGTTGTCATTATACCTCTCAGCAGAGTTGCGCTGAAGGTGGAAAAGAGCTGGAGCAGTTGGGTTTCCCTGCTGGTATAGAGCTGGTACGGGTTCCCTGTACCGGAAAACTTCAGGTAACCACCCTGTTAAAGGCTTTTGAAGATGGCGCTGATGGTGTTTATGTTGTTGGCTGTCCTGAAGCTGAAGGCGAAGATGGTTGTCATAATGTGAAGGGAAGTGCCAGAGCTGCCAAACGCGTAGCTGCTGTGCGTGACGCCCTTGTAGAACTTGGCGTAGAAGGTGAGCGTGTACAGATGTATCATCTGCCGCGTGGTTTGCATCCTGAGTTTGTCGCTAAAGGCAAAGAAATGGATAGCCGGATTCGTGATCTTGGTCCCAGCCCTTTCTAAACAATAACAATGTTGATGAACTCGTAAAAAGGTAAAATTGCAGATGGCTAAGTAAAAGACTTCATATTCGAGGAACGTAAATTTGATGGAGTGAGGCGTACTTAAGTACGTCGCAACGACAGCAAATTTGAAGTGACGAAGAAGATGAAGAGTTTTCACCCGAAAAAAG
>JAOZLM010000385.1 GCA_029934815.1 Desulfocapsa sp.
AGTGCTAGCCCAATCATTGAATCCATGGCAATTCTTGTATGAATAATGTGCTGCAATTTAACAGCAGAAGAGAAACGTTCCAGTGCTGGCTGAAGTTTGTTTAACCGTAAGTAACATGATGCTTCAAGATAGTCTCCCCATCCATAGATTAACGAAAAATTACTTTGCTCTACTATGTTATTCATTCTTTGTGCATTCTGCACAGCAGGCGTTAATTTTCCTGAAAGTATGTATGAAAAGGAACGTGGAAGCATCAGACGACTTAAGGCTGATTGGTTTGATTGGTCGCACTGCTCAATGCTGTTGTTAAGTTTCTGGAGGGCAATCTCCCCCTGGCCAACCATATGACCTGCCATAAGTAAGTAAGTATCAATAAGACCTACCGTGGAATTGACCTTTCGTGGAATCATCTTTTGAGCCTTCAAAAACAACTGAATAGCGGCTTCTCCCTTGCCTGTCCAGTAGTACAACACAGCCTTGAAAATTTTCAATTCCAGCGCGCAACTCTCAGGCAACGGCTTTTCTTTGGCTAGTAATTCAAGCTGCTGAACGAGGGGAGCAATATTGAATAACTGAAAGCGGAAGTGCATAACCCATACCTGTGCCACAATAAGGCGTGGACGCTGGTTTTTGATTTCCGCAGGGAGAAGAGACAACCAATCGTGAATAGTTCTCCAGCCGTATTCCTTCTCTTCCGCCAGCCGGTAACGCTGTTCGATAATTTTAGCAGCACCAACCGTGTCATTCGCAGTCATGAGATGCTGAATTGCTTCAGTAACAAACTGCTGAGATTTGAACCATTGACTGGCATGTACATGTAACTCGGCAATAGCATCGCTACTCATACGCTTTGCCAATTCATGTTGCAGCAATTGCTGGAAGAGATGGTGAAGCCGAAACCACTTGCCCTCAGAATCCAGTGGAATTATGAATAAGTTGGTATCAACTAATTCATCTATAAAATTTTCTGCATTTATTTCTTGCGCCATGTCAGTATTACAAACAACTTCACATAATGGCGTACAGAATCGTTCGAGAATTGATGTTCTCAACAGACAATCCTGCATCTCAGGTGTCTGTCTGACAAATACCTCCTGCAGTAAATATGCATTTGTCAGTAGAACCGAGCTGTGCAGGTTTTGTAGGAAATCATCCCGGTTTTCTTTAGAACGTAGAACCTGTGACACAAGGCATAACCCTACGGCCCAGCCTTCTATCTGCCGCTCAAGATCGTCGAGAGTTTTGTCGTCTGCGCTAAACGAAGCTGTATTTTGCAACAATGCTTGCGTTTCTTCCCTGGAAAAGTACAGGTCTTTGATACGTAACTCAGTAATCTGATTATTGGCACGTAAGGTGACCAGTTGCAAGGGCGGGTCGCGTCGGGTTACAATCACAAGATGCAATGGGACTGGCGGGTACTCCAGTAAACGATAGAGAAGATCGTTTACCGGGGATTCTGCGTCTATTCGATAGTAATCATCGAGCACCAGAATAAAGGGAATTTTTATTTGGTCAAGTTCGTTACTGAGACACGCTGCCAGAGTTGAAACGGATGGTAAATACGGAGCTTTGAGGGTACTCAGAGTTTGCTTGCATGTGTTTGGGAAAATATCATGAACGGCAGCCACAAAGTAGAGCAGAAACTGACGAATATCACTATCACTCTGATCAAGTGAAAGCCAAGCACTGGACCAACCGCAGGTCGTGAGCCAACTACTGACCAGAAGACTCTTACCATACCCGGCAGGAGCCGAAAGCAGGATTAAAGGTTGCACCTGCGCAGCATCGAGCTGATCAATCAGCCGAATACGTGGCACCATACCAAGCATGCATGTAGGAGGATGCAACTTGGTTCGCAAAATAGCAAGATCTTCTTTCGGTCTGTTTGCTGACTGTTCTTTAGATATTCGTCTAACATAGGCCTCAACAACTGTGCTGTTTATCGCGTCACTGAGGTATCTCTCACCACGGGAGACAGTAAAAATCCCCTGGACCAGTTCTTCCAGAGTACTCTCTTTAAGCAAACAACCGACCGCCCCGGCGCTGAGCATATCGTCAACACATTGTTTGGAAGAATTGCTGGAAAAAGCAATAACCTTTATATGTGGAAAGCTGGAAACAATCTTTTTGGTTGTTTCGACGCTATTGAGTTGCGGCACACCAGATGCCATCACTACAACATCCGGCTGTAAGGTACTTATCAGTTCCATTGCGCTTTCATCATCACCAGCGTCACCAACCACCGTTATGTCTGCTTTCTCGCTGAGCAGCATTACCATTCCCTTGCGGAGCATGGTGTGGTTATCAACTAAAAGGACATTTATTATCTTTTCTTTTGTCATTTAGGTGTGATGAAAAAAACAATATTTAATCTGAATTTTTTGATAAAATCAGAATAATTTTTCTTTGTAACCTATTGATATCCTGTTTTTGATCCTTTTACCAGAGTTTTAAGTGTAACGTCAGCTAGCTATTGTGTTTTTGCAGGCAAATGAAAAAACAGAATATATTGCCCAGCGTTATTGCTGACAACGAGCACTTTTTTTGGCTAAG
>JAOZLM010000386.1 GCA_029934815.1 Desulfocapsa sp.
GTTGAACTGAACCGCTACGCGGAAAAAGCCACTTCATTATTTCCTGATATTCTTCTTTCTTTCTCCATCCTGATAATTTTGCGATAAAATACCTCCATGAAGATGATCATCCAGATCATCAATTATTCTATCAATGGAGGTATTTGTATGAACGCGATTCACACTACCAATCAGCAAGAATTTGAGAAATTCCTGATAATTCAACGTGTAGCACCAAAAACAAAAGAAGCATATCTTCGGGCCGTCCGGGAGATAACTGTTTTCCATGGCCAGGCAGCAGAAAAATTGAGTAATGAGCAAATCCAGGATTATTTGCTTTACAATATTCAGGACAAACAGCTCTCCTGGTCGAGCTGTAATGTGCTGTTTTGTGGTCTGAAAAAATATTACCATAGCTTTTCAGGACGTAGCGAAGCAGAATTTACGATACCTCCACGTCCCAGGGCAAGACGTCTGCCCATGTTGCTAAGTAGAAAAGAAGTACAGGAAATCCTGACAGCTAAGGACAACATCAAACATCGTGCTTTGTTAACCACGGTTTATGGATCTGGACTCCGCGTTTCTGAAGTTGTCAGATTGCGCCCTGAACATATCGAATCCAGTAGGATGATGATCCGGGTTGAACAGGGCAAGGGCAATAAAGACAGGTATACCATTCTCTCGCAAAAATGCCTGGAACTGCTCCGTGAATACTGGCGGACCTGCCAGCCGGGAGAATGGCTCTTTTTTGGAAAAGATAAAAACCGACCTATGAGTATCGGTTCTGCTCAACACATTTACTATCAAGCCAAAGAAAAAGCTGGTGTCAGCAACGGACGTGGGATCCATACCCTACGGCACTGTTTCGCAACCCACCTGATGGAAGACGGAACAGAGCTGTACATGATCAAAAGATGGCTCGGCCACGGTTCCTTGAAAACCACCTGCACTTATCTCCATCTCAGTCCAGACTATCTAGCAAAGACCGTGAGTCCCCTTGATCTTCTTTACAGCAAGGGAGGTCAGGCATGAAACCGAAATTTGAAGTGGCCGATGTCTTTCGCCGATACGGAGATGAATACAAAAGCAAATATCCGATAACCGAAGAACAACGTAAGGTGATGGCAGCCATAAGCGTCTGTCGAACGGCAGAACTTGGCGGTCACAGTGAGGTGTGTGACCACTGTGCTGCCCTGCGGAACAGTTATAATTCCTGCAGAAACCGGCACTGCCCGAAATGTCAGACAATGACCAAAGAAGAGTGGCTGGAAAAACGAAAACAGGAACTGCTGCCCTGTGGCTATTTCCATATGGTCTTCACCATCCCCCACGACCTAAATCCCCTTATTATGAGTGAGCGAAAAAAGTTCCTGTCCCTGTTGTTCAGGGCAGTCCGCAACACAGTCTTAAGCTTTGCCGCTGATCCCCAGTGGAAACTTGAAGGCAAGCCGGGCCTTCTCACTATCCTTCATACATGGAGTCAAACACTGATCGATCACTTTCATATCCACTGCCTCATTCCAGCTGGTGTCCTATCCTTCGACGGCAGACGCTGGAATCCCAGTGGGGATAAATATCTGTTCCGGGTTCAATCCCTGGCAAAGGAGTTCAAAAAGCAATATCTTTCCCTGATCATAGAACACCTTGATCTCGAGAGAAATCCACCGAACAGCAAGATACTTATGCAAAAGGCACGGGAAAAATCATGGATCATTTATGCGAAAAAACCATTCGCCGGTCCAGAACAGGTTCTGGAATATCTTGGCCGATACACTCATCGGATTGCGATATCAAACCACCGGTTAAAGTCCATCGACAACGGTCAGGTAACGTTCACCTATAAAGACAGGCAGAACAACAAGCAAAAGGAAATGACCCTTTCCTGTTTGGAATTTATCCGCCGTTTTCTTCTGCATGTCTTGCCAAGCCGTTTTATGAAAATCAGGTATTACGGATTCCTGGCCAATATGTGCAAAGCCAAATCGATCCTTCTTATTCGCAGGCTGATCGGTAAGGACATGGAAACAAAGCTATTCGTTCAGGAAACGCTTCAGGAAAAAGTGCTTCGTCTGACCGGCAAGGATATCACGCTTTGCACCCATTGTAAAATTGGACGGATGACAATAATGGAGCCACTACCGGAGTTTAGTACGGGGTAAAAGATATCGTGTAACATATGCCCGAAAAAATACAGCATCCAGGTATTACAGGTGTGGTGCGCCGAATTCCTGACAAATCGAACAGATTTGAGTTACATAAGAGTAGCAAAACAAAAAAAACAACCATATGCAACAAATGCGGTTTCAATCTCTCCAGCCAGGAATCCAATTAAACACATCCCGTGTAACACAGAAAGGGATTGCAATTAATAACTTTCAGTGTTTCAATAAGTTACAAACAAACCCCATAGAGTGGCGTCAGCCTCATTAATTCGACACCCGCGGCTCAGTCCAACAACATTTTATCAATCATCCCGCAGCTGCTTCAGGAAATTGTGATAGCACTGAGTTCAGGGGGGGAGTCTTTTTTTGGGGTTTTTCTGGGGCGGGACGAATGATAAAACGCTCTTAGTT
>JAOZLM010000387.1 GCA_029934815.1 Desulfocapsa sp.
AGGATTACAGAAAAGAAAGTTACGGTAGATAAGATGGAATAGTATTTTAACATATAGTAACCTTCGGCTTCCTCGTTTTACTTTATCACAGGTAGTCTGCCTATAATTGGAATATCTACGGCGCTAATAATATCTTTTTTGTGGCGGATGTTTCCTTTAAAATAGTCAATCGCCAGTATTGGACCTATGGCCATAGCAGCACCAAGTAAGAATCCAAGAAGAATGATCATTGGTTGCATATTTTTGGATGGTTCGATCGGCGTTTGTGGTGGATTCAGTATTTTAATATTATTTACAACTGATTTTTCTTTTCGGCTGAGATCAAGAAAAATGTCGTCAATCCGTTTATAGCGCTCTTTTGCATTTTCGACTTTATTTTGAAGAACATCCAGCTGGGACTGCAGTTCCATATCAGTCACAGAGCTTAATGCCGGTGGAATCTCGAAGGTCTGTTTGAATGAACGAAGCTCTTTTTCAGCTTCTTTGAATTTTAGAAAATAATCATCCTTCTGGGATTGTGTGAAATCAAGCTCATGGCGTATCAGGCTTTTGTTGCTTTCCATATTCATGGCAACCCAGACATCAAGGTAACTTTGTACAAGTACAGTTGTCATATCCTGGGCAAATGTGATACCTGTAATATGAATGGTTCCTTTTCTGGTATCTCCTTTTATCTCAATCCGTTGGCTTAGCTTTTCAAGGCGTGCTGGAGTTATTGAAGCTGTGGAAACTGATTTTGGTGCCACTTCCATCTTAAGGAGTTTTTTTACCATGGGTTTTAGCTTCTTCTTCAACTGCCCTGGGAGAGCTAAAGGTATTTCAAGATCTTCCTGTAATCGTTTTGGAATGATTTTCAACACTTCCGTTTTGAACATTGAACTGTGCATTCTCTCAACAGCGGCTGTGATAAATGCTGTGTCACCTTTGCGTGAGCTGATTTCTTCCGTCACTTTGGAGATCATCTGTGCCCTGGGAGTTTCAAGCTGGGTGACTGCACTGCTTGAATATTGCGGGTCTACCAGAAAACTGAAAGGAATGGCAATGGCCAGACCGATGAGTGTGGAAAATAGAACAATCCATTTATGCTCAAGGATCGGAGATATGTATTTTGCAATAAAAAACTTTGGGTCTACCGGTTCTTGAATACCTTGAGGAGTTATTTGTGCCATAGTGATTGATCCCAGGTTTATTGCTTGTAGGGAGTGGGTTTTGGGCTGGGAGAATATTCATTCATTACAATACCGTGTATCTTTCCATTGCCCGCTTCAATAATAGCGTTTGTTTCTTTAAGCTGGTCTTTGGTAGTTCCTTTCTGCTTGGTAACAAGAAGGAAGTAGTCAGCAACGGCCGTTAATGCAGCTATGTTTACATTATTTCGATTTGGCTTTAAAACCGGAGAGGTATCAAAAATTATAAGATCATATTGGTTCTGGATATCTCTGACAAGATTGGGGATATGAGCGTATTGAAGATGTTCTGAGAAGTGTTCAACCGATTCACCGGCAGTGATAATACTTAAGTTTGAAGTGGATGTCTGCTTTACCACAGCCTGCCATGGGAGGTTGTTCAGAATCAAATCTGTAAAACCATATGATTGTGGAACAACGAAGAAATCATGTAGTCCGGCACGCCGCATATTGCAATCAATCAAAAGGACACTCTGTTGACAGGAACATGCAATATTGTATGCAAGGGCTGCAGCCAGCAGGCTGCTTCCTGTATTGTCAAGAGGACTTGCGATCAGGATAGTCTTTCCATCTGTTTCTTTCAAACTAGCAAATATCTTTTGGCGTATCTGGGTAAGTTCAGCATAATGATACGCTTTTTCAATAACAGGATGGACAGGATGTCTGGGAAGTTTTAGGGGAGGGTGGGCAATGTCGTTTGAAAGAAAAGTATCCTCATCTATTTCTTTCTCTGTAACAGGCTCATCTCCAGGAAGTACAACTTTCTCAGTAACAGGCTCACCTCCAGGTAGTACAATAGTAGACTTAAGATCACTTTCTCGTAATGCCTGGATGAATTGTTGATGATCATCTGCTCCATGGGAAGAAGAGATCTTCTCAGGGGGAACACATACGTTTTTCAGATTGGGTGAATCAAGAGGATTAAGGGTAAACAGTTTATTGCCTGATGAATTGTCATCACCTGGTGTCTGTGAAGGATTCAGTTTAGCGGGAGAAACACAAATATCATCTAAATTCAATCCTTCAAAGGGATCAATACTGTCTGATGAACGTATGGAACTACAGATATCATTAGCCGTATTACTTTGTTTAGTCATAGGAGACACGAATGTAGGGAACGAATTAAAAACTGTTTAACTAGGCTTTATATCATAAAAAAAATCTCAGAGCTAGTATGGAATGGAGGCTAATTATTTTTTGTTCATCCCTTCAGTAATATAGAGTGATCTGTTCTGTTGAATTATCTGTTTTAGTTAAAAACTGGATGATTCATCATTTCTGTGAATAGTTTTTAGAATATCTGTTAATTCCATACCAAACGATTCGTATTCAGCAGCACCACTGCTTTT
>JAOZLM010000388.1 GCA_029934815.1 Desulfocapsa sp.
TACGGAATAAAAATAATATCACCAGCTTCAAGCTGGAAATCAACATCAGGTTCTTCACCCTTCAGTGCTTTGTCGTAGTTATACGGAAGGTTTTTCTGCTTTCCATCAACCCGGCGAATGATAAAGATATCATTCGTATCAGCAAAATCATTCAATCCTCCTCCCTGGGAAATTGCTTCAAGGGGCGTCATTGGAGGATAGAAGGCTCGTAATCCGCGGCTGTTACTACCCGGTCCGGTCATTGTAATGGTTTGAGGAGCCGCAATAGGCTGGCCAAGCCTGTCTTTCGACAATTCTGGTTTTCTGGCAATATGAACAATATCACCACCTTTAATCATGGGGAAGGAAGCAGTATTGCCTGCATCGTCATCATTTAGAAGGGCCTGCATGTCAAAAATATCCTTCGTTCCATCTGCCCGCATAATCTGGATCTTTGTGAGATCGGCATCAGCAGCTTCCCCCTGGGCTGTAATAAGGAGATCAAGAAGGTTTACACCTTTCCCTTTTAGTACTGGGTAAATACCCGGGCTATTCACTGCACCGAAAATTCGGATTTTTGCTATGTTGCGGGAGAGTTGAGAGCCGACTGCAGTATCCGCAATCACTGCAAGAGGTACAAAGACAGTATCGTTTTCATGAAGTGGCGGCAAAATACTCGTATCCCCTTTGAGGAGGTATTGTTGAATATTGGCGACTATCTTTTTTGCCGTGCCATTTGTTGTGCGTGATATTGACACCTTGGAAAGATCAGCACCTTCCAGTGAGCCTCCTGCCTGGCTCAAAATTGTCTGAATATTGGCTGATTCAGATATGTTGTACCATCCTGGAGTTGTCACATGGCCAAGAATTTGAATATAATGTCTCTTTTCAATGAGGTTTACAGAGGCCTCATCACTTTTGGAAAGATACTTAGGTAAATTATTGGTGAGTAATTCACTGATTTCTTCAGCTGTAAATCCAGCGACTTTAATATTTCCCTGGCTGGGCAAAAATATATAACCGTGCCGATCAACTTCTACTTTTTCTTTGAAATAGTTTTTTTCAGTTGGACTGAATTCACTAGTGATTTCCTTTGGAATAATCACATATAATAAGTCACCATTATCGATGGTGACTTTAGGTTTTCCAGTCGCCGAGGATTCAGCAATGGCAATAGAATAGATGCTGGAAGCGAATAGTAACAAAAGGACTATGGAAAATATTTGATAAAGATGATTCTTCATGAAATGCACCTAAAAGATTATATTAATTTCTGACATTAAGGGACTGTAAGAGATAGATTACGATTTAACGAGTTGTTATAACTTCTCACACTGTAGTCCAGCATGCACGGCAGCATCTAACTGTTTTTTATCCGAGGTAATAAAGAGATCTGCTCTCCACTCCAGGGCGCAGGCAATATGCAAAGCATCCATCGCACGCAACACATTCTTTTCAAGAAGCTGAACTGATTGAGCGACAACTGAAGGAGTGATCTGAAGCAGAGTTGAATCATGGACATCACTCAGCAATTGTCTTTTCGCTTGCTGGTACTCTCTGCTGGTCAGGGTTTGTTCCCGCAAACGCCGGTTCAGAGCAGAAATGATTTCTGGAACCAAAATAACAGAAAATGCCAATTCTGATGTATTCTGCAAAAACAGATGTAACTTGTCGCTACCTGTTTCCTGAACGTATCTTTTCGCGAAAGAAGAGGAGTCAATGGCCAACTTCATGGGTTTCCTTTTCGTTCATCCAGGATGGCAGATGACAAAATATCCCCTTGAATTTTTAGCTGGATTCCAGGTTCTTTCCATGACGGTGCGTATTTAGCCTCATCAGTATATGGTACGACTTCAGCAACTGGCTTGCCACGACGTAAAAGCACGAGCGTTTCGCCATGTTCTACTTCCGTAATAAAACCGGAAGCTTTTTTTCGAAAATCTGTAAAAGTAATTGTTTTCATAATACACCTCCTCACATGTGCATTTAAGCGTACACACAAAGAGCGCATCTGTCAAGATTCCGGGGGGGATAGGGGACGGACCACGATTTAATGGGTTGTCGTGGTAGTGGTTTTCTTTTTCGGGCGGCCAGCTTTACCCGGGGTCACTCTGCGTCCAAGTATTTTGCTTATTTCTGTTTGGAATTGATTATCCCCAAGGGCAAAATTACCGTTGGTTGCTTTTCGTATCGTGTCTATTTCCGCTGTAGCTAGTTCATGGCGGAAAAGCTGTCTATAAGCACACTGTCTCTCTGCATTTGTTTGGCCAAAGTTCTGATAGAGTGGATGTGGAGTGATTAGGTCTGATATTTCATCTTCAGCATTAACCAGATAGCTTGACCAGCGGTATTCCCCGGGATGTTTAACCATACCTGCCCGAACTGGATTCATCTCGATATATTTCTGACAGGCAATAAGATATTCCTGCTGCTGGACGATACAGGAACGAAACCTTCCTTCCCACAATGTCCCACTACGCTTATATGTTCTGTTAACGTATTGAACATAGTGCTGACCCAGTCGTTTCATGAGCATGCTTGCACTTTCTAATCCAC
>JAOZLM010000092.1 GCA_029934815.1 Desulfocapsa sp.
CCAAGGCCTGTTCGTATTCCCTGTTCTTTCATTTCTGTCACCTCTGCTATCCCGGATGCCAGTTTGAAATGGGATTGAGGACAGATAATAACACCAGTCTGATTGTGGCTGATTAGCTCTCTGTCCGCATCATCAAGCCATACACAATGGATAAGAACGGTGCTGCTGTCCAGTAAATCAAGTGCTGCAAGATGTTTAACCGGGCTGCTGCCCTGTGGATCCATAAGCATTTGTTGTTCATATCTGCTTTCTGCGGTGTGAATAAAAAACGTCGTATTGTATTTGTTGGCAAGCGCTTTTGCCTGTTGCAGAGTCGCAGGCGAGCAGGTGTATGGAGAGTGTGCAAAAAGTGCAGGTGTTATGCGTGACTCTTTGTCCTGCCACTCTTGCAGAAAATGTTCTGCTGCCGCGATATTTTGGGTCGGGTCAGGAACACCAGGAGCGGGGAAATCAATAATTCCCTGGGAAGGAATTGCGCGTATTCCTGTATCCAGAAATGCCTGTGCCGCCTGATCTTCATGGAAATAACCATCTGCCACAGTGGTAGTACCGGATAATATCATTTCAGCAGCGGCAAGCTTTGAACACCAGTAAACCATTTCGGGGTTCACACTTTTTGCTTCAGCCGGGAAAATGTGCTCATTGAGCCACTCAGCAAGTTCAAGATCATCAGCCAGCCCACGAAAGAGAGTCATTGCACAATGATTATGTGCATTGATTAGTCCCGGCATAAGTAATTTCCCTGTCCCGTCAATATGTTGTGCGTCATTTATTGGTGGGATATCCTCCATGGATCCAAAGGAATGAATTGTCTTTCCTTCAACGAGCAGCCACTGCTTGTCTAATAAAGGTGTTTTGGGGCTTGTAATAAGGGTGACGTTGCTTATTAGTACTTTGGAGCTGTGCATGGGAGTCCTTTGAAAAATAGGGGCAATTTCTTTGGCAGCAGGGTATACTATCGTGTTTAAAGTTACAAGTAATGGTGTTTCGCTCGTGCGAAAATGGTTAACATATTTTGGAGTAAGGTTATGGGTTTTTGTTGTGGTATCGTAGGGCTTCCAAATGTTGGAAAATCCACGATTTTTAATGCGTTAACGGCCGCTGGAATTGATGCGGAGAATTATCCTTTTTGTACCATCGAACCAAATGTGGGCATTGTTCCGGTTCCGGACAAGCGTCTTGATCTACTGGCTGAGATGGCAAAAACAAAGAGCAAGATTGCAACACAGATGGAATTTGTGGACATTGCTGGTCTTGTGAAGGGTGCCAGCCAGGGTGAGGGGCTTGGTAATCAGTTTCTGGGACATATCCGTCAGGTGGACGCCATTGTTCATGTGGTTCGCTGTTTTGAGGATGAAAATGTTGTCCATGTGGATGGCAGTATAGATGCTGCCCGTGATCGTGATGTGATTACCATGGAGCTGATTCTGGCAGATCTCGACAGCGTTGAAAAACGACTGAAAAAAGCAGAGAGTTTAGCAAAATCCGGAGACAAAACCTATAAAGCGCAGGCTGTTTTTCTTGCTAAACTCCGTGATACTCTTGATGAAGGTAAAACTGCCAGAAGCCTTGAAAGGGACGGGGATATGGAAGTGGAGTTGATGAAAGATCTCACACTGCTCACCGATAAACCCGTTCTTTATGTAGCCAATGTGCAGGATGATGATGTGATAGCTGGCAATGAATTTGTGCGCAGTCTTGAACGTCTTGCAGCAGAAGATGGTGACAGTGTAGTTATCATTGCTGGATCTATCGAGCAGGAGCTCAGTCAGCTCGACGCTGAAGAACAGCAGGAATTCCTGGAAGATATGGGAATGAAAGAGCCGGGATTAAATCGTCTCATTGCCGCCGGTTACGAGCTTCTTGGTTTGCTGACCTATTTTACCGTTGGTGAAAAAGAGACCCGTGCCTGGACAATCACAAAAGGTACAAAAGCACCGGGGGCTGCCGGGAAAATCCATTCTGATTTTGAACGTGGTTTTATTCGGGCTGAAACCATTGCCTATGACGATTTTGTGGAATGCGACGGGGAGAATGGAGCCAAAGAGAAAGGGCTTATGCGTTCGGAAGGCAAAGAGTATGTGGTCGCTGATGGTGATTGTCTGAATTTTCGCTTTAATGTCTGATGCAGCAGATTTATGGCCAAAAGCAGGCGAAGGAGTTACTCTCAAGAAGTCTTGCTGCTGATCGTCTTGCCCACGCTTATCTGTTTCAGGGGCCGGGCGGTGTGGGGAAACAACTGTTTGCAAGAAAACTTGCCACTGCTATAAATTGTAGCGGCAATAATGGTCTTGAGAGTTGTGGAATCTGCGGCTCTTGTAAAAAGATGGCCGCCGGTACTCATCCTGATTTCCTTCTTGTCTCTCCTGAAAAAGGTGCCATAAAGATTGCCCAGATACGTGAGCTGATTAAAAAGCTCTCTTTTGCACCTTACGAAGCAGGTACTCGGGTGGTGCTTGTTGAAGATATCCATACCATGCGTCAGGAGGCTGCAAACTCCCTGCTAAAAACACTGGAGGAGCCGCCTGAAAATAATATCCTTATTCTAACAGCTGATTCCGCAGGAAACGTTTTACAGACCATACTTTCCAGATGCCAGACGATTCCTTTTTATTCGCTGACTACCGACGAGACAGTAACTATTCTGCGTGAGCAGGAAGAGATGGATCAGCAAACGGCACTGCTCCTTGCTCGTCTTGGTGAAGGGAGTCCTGGAAAAGCACTACTTTTGAATGATAACAATATGATTTCTCTAAGAGAATTAGTCGTTACATTTCTTGCTGACCCTGGTAGTAAACGTGACTCTGAAACAGGGAAATTGCTGCTTATGGCAGAAAGTATGGCTGCTTTGAAAGAGAATTTACCACATTTTTTAGGTCTTTTACGGCTTTGGCTACGGGATAACCTTGTTGCACGTAACGGTTGTGAAGAGGCAGTGGAAAACCCTGTGGCACGGAAAGAGTGGAATTCAAAACAATATTTTGCTAAGCTGGAGGCGATAGATCGTGCAGAAAAAGAGCTTTCGAGAAATTGTAATCGTACACTGGTCTGCGAAGTGCTCCTTTTTCGTCTAACTACCTGAAACTAATTATGGAAGAACCAAAAGAAGAACAGCTCCAGTATTTTTATCGTATTCGTTTTCGTGATGGAGGGCAGCACTTTACTGCGTCGTCTCTCCTTACGGATTTGAAGATTGATGAAGTCGTTATGGTGCGTGGAGAATTTGGGCTGGAACCTGCCTGTATTGTAGGTACCGCGCCGGCATGTCGTGATTCGGACTGTGAACGAAAGGCGAGCTATGAACTGGCACGTCGGGCAGTGCATGAAGAGTGCATGCGTTACGAAAAAATCCCCGGAGAAGAAGAAGCTGCTTTTAACACTAGCAAGGAGCTGATTGCAAAGCATGGTCTACAGATGCGTCTTGTTCGGGTGGAGCGATTTTTTAACGGCAGTAAAATCATTTTCTATTTTACTGCAGACAAACGGGTGGATTTTAGAGCCCTTGTTAAAGATCTTGTGCAGGAATTCAGAACCCGGGTTGAAATGCGGCAGGTTGGTGTGCGCCACGAGACAAAGATGCTGGGAGGTCTCGGGACATGCGGCCGTGAGTTGTGTTGTTCCGGGCATATGAAGAAGTTTGATTCGGTATCCATTAAAATGGCTAAAGAACAGGATCTTCCTCTCAATCCTGCTAAAATATCAGGGGTTTGTAACCGTCTCCTCTGTTGCCTCACCTATGAATTCGAAACATATAAACGCGAACGAAAGGGAATGCCAAAGCCTGGGAAAATCCTGAAACTGGATGAAAAACTCTACCGGGTTAAAAGGCAGAATCCGCTGCAGCGTACAGTGCTTGTAGCCGATGAGGCAGGTGATCAGCATGTATTATCTGCTGAAGACTGGCAGCGTGCAGAAATAGTTCGTCCGGAAAAGAAAAAGAAAACAGAAAAGAAACAGGAATCATGACAACCTACATAACAACCCCGATTTATTATGTAAATGCACAGCCACATTTGGGGCATGCGTATACTACTATCGTAGCTGATACTTATAGCAGGTTTCGTCGTTTAAGTGACGACTCAGTACGTTTTCAAACCGGAACCGATGAACACGGCGACAAAATAGCAGAAGCGGCCGAAAAAGAAGGGGTAAGTCCCAAAGAGTATGTGGATCGTATCAGTGCCATGTTTCGTGATACCTGGCCAACGCTTGATATTACACCTGATAATTTTATCCGCACAACTGATGCCAATCATGTGGCCACAGTGCAGAAGATTTTGCAGGATGTGTATGACAAGGGTGATATTTATTTCGATAAATATACCGGATTATACTGTACGGGCTGTGAACGATTTCTCACAGAAAAAGAACTGGTAGGCGGAAAATGTCCCGATCATCTGACAGTACCCGATGAAATAACTGAAGAAAATTACTTCTTCAGAATGTCTAAATATCAGCAGGAGCTGCTTGATCATATCAATGCCAACCCTGAATTTATCACCCCTGAACGGTATCGAAATGAAGTGCTCTCTTTTTTGAGCGAACCCCTTGAAGATCTCTGTATTTCAAGACCCACTTCACGACTCACCTGGGGAATCCCTCTTCCTTTTGATGATAAATTTGTGACCTATGTCTGGTTTGATGCACTTATTAACTACCTGACAGGGATTGGATATCCTGACGGAGAATTGTTTGAAAAGTACTGGAATGTCGCCGAACACGTAATCGCCAAGGATATCCTCAAACCGCACGCAATCTACTGGCCAACCATGATTTTATCCATGGGGCTGCCTCTGTATAAAAAACTGCATGTGCATGGCTACTGGAATGTGGATGAAACAAAAATGTCCAAATCCATTGGCAACGTGGTACGTCCGGCAGAACTTGTAGCCGAATATGGTGTTGACAGCCTGCGCTATTTTACCCTGCGGGAAATGTCTTTTGGACTCGATTCCTCGTTTAGCTCAGATGCCATTGTTACCAGAAAAAATTCTGATCTGGCAAATGATCTTGGCAATCTGTACAGCAGATCTACAGCCATGCTTATAAAGTATACCGGTGGTGTTGTTATGGCACCTGTAGCTGGTGAAGATGATACGGTGTTGCAGGATCTTGCCGCTGCTGTTGTAGAGAGTTACACAGAGAATATGGCGGATTTCCAGTTTCATCGTGCTCTGGCATCGATCTGGGAACTGATTAGTCTTGCCAATAAGTATATTGTAAGCAATGAACCGTGGAGTCTTGCCAAAGATCCGGAACGGGAAGGACGTTTGCACACAGTGCTGTATAATCTGCACGAAACGTTACGGTTGCTGACTCTTTTACTGCAGCCGGTAATGCCTGGAACCTGCCGAAAAATGGCACTGGGATTAGGGTTAAAAGAAGATGACCCATTGGTTACATCCCTTGCTGCCGCTACGTGGGGTGGTTTGCCGGCAAACACTAAGCTTACAAAGATTGATGCTCTGTTTCCGCGAATGGAGAGTAAAAAGAAAAAACAGCAGCCGCAAAAACAGGAAAAGAAACAGAAAAAGAAGGTGGCCAAAACTGAAAGCATGGAAGGCCTGATTACTTTCGATCAGTTCCAGAATCTTGAACTTCGGGTTGCTGAGATTATCGCTGCCGAACCAATCAAGAAATCAGACAGATTACTGAAATTAACGGTAAAGGCACCGGAAGAACGCACCATTGTTGCAGGGATTGCAGAGTATTATTCACCCGACAGTATTGTCGGCAAACAGGTGCTGATTGTTGCCAATCTAAAACCCGTTAAACTTATGGGTGTTGAATCGCAGGGTATGGTGCTGGCAGCTAAAGTTGAGGAAGACGGAGAGAGTCGTCTGGTTCTTTCAACTATCAGTGCTCCGGTTCCTGCCGGGTCAAAAGTTGCATGATGTTTTTCTGACAAGCTGAGTCCAAAATGTACCTGTTACCATTGAAACTCAGCTTCCGTCATTCCGGACTTGATCCGGAATCTCTGCGTAACAAGCTGATATCAGTAGATTCTGGATCAAGTCCGGAATGACGGAGCAGGATAACTGAGTTACAATGGTATCAAGAAAATATATGGAGTCTCAAAATGTTTGTGGTAAATAATTTTATGATGGCAATCGCACAGTTAATCGATTTTCTGCTCACAGCCTACATGTGGGTTATCATAGGTCGGGCTGTTATTTCCTGGGTTAATGCCGATCCATCCAATCCAATTGTACGATTTTTGTATGAGGCAACGGAGCCGCTTCTCAGTAGAATCAGAAGGCTGCTGCCTATGAGTATGGGGGGGATTGATTTTTCTCCCATGATTCTCATTATGGCAATAATGTTTTTACAGAGTTTTCTTGTCCCAACCCTGAAACAGATGGCAATGTGATAAACACCGTTTTTAACCGGAAGAGGAATGCTAATGACCATAACGCCACAACTCATAAAAGATCAGGAATTCGAGTCTAAATTTAGAGGATTTGATCCCATTGAAGTAAAGGGTTATCTGGAAACTATCGCCGATGAGTTCTTTGAATTACAGGAAAAGTGCAAAGAGCAGGAGGAAGAACTTGAGGGATTCCATGAAGCCAAAGAGTCTTCAGAGGAATATAAAAGTTCCCTTGAAACGGATATGGAATTTACCAGGAAAATGTCTGACGAATTAAAAGACGGTTGCGCTAAAAAAGAAGAAAAGATTACTGAACTTGCAGCCGAAGTGGAAGACTTGCAGCTTCGTATTGCTGATATGGAACAGGAAAATGCTGAATGGGATGAAGAAGTCAGTACTGTTGAAGCAGCCAAAGAAGAAGTAGAAAAAGCGTTAAAAGAAGCGACAACTGAGGCAGAGAGTCTTAAAAATAAAATCGATATGCTGCAGGAGCAGAATAGTGAGTTGAAAAAGGAAGAGGTTGATTTTAAATCGACTCTAGCCACTGCCCAGCGTTTTGCCATAGATTTGAAAGAGAAAAGTCAGGTTGAGGCAAAAGAAATTGTAGAAGAAGCAAAATCTGAGATAGAGCAAATCCGTAATGATGCACAGGACGAGCTTGCCAGATTGCCCCTTGAAATTGAAGCTCTGGAGAAGAAAAAAGGGGTCGCCCGGGCAGAAGTGAAAGCACTCCTTGAAAATTATCTGGAAACCATCGATGTCTTTTTCCCGGCAAATGATGACGAGGAAACCGAAGACCAACCTGCTGTGGATGATGCGGATGCAGGTGGAGAATTGTTTGAGAAAATAGTTCTCGGTGATGATGGCTCGATTGCGGCAGAAGATGCGGGGCGACTGGAATCATCAGTGGATGAGGACGCCCTTGATTCACTCCTTCGTGGAGAATCAACGAGTGATGAGAAAGAAGATGATCAAACTCTCAAAGATATATTTAGCCTTGATGATGTAGGGGGGGAGAAAAAGGATTCTCTTTAAATGACTTATTTGTCCAGCTACAAAGATGGACGTGTGCTTTTGCGTTTGTATGTGCAGCCGAAATCTTCCAGAAATGCATTTGCCGGAATGCATGGAGATAGCATGAAACTTGCCATCACCGCAGCGCCTGTGGATGGAAAAGCCAATAAAGCTGTCATACATTTTCTGGCTTCTTTCTTCAAAATAAAGAAAAAAGATATCACCATTAAACATGGCCTGCAATCGAGAACAAAATCAGTTCTCCTTGCCGGGCTTGGCCTGCATGCTGTTCAATCCAGACTGGAAACAAATTCTAAGTGAATATAAGCTAGGAGATAGTGATGAAAAAATACGTGATTGGTAACTGGAAAAGTAACAAAAACAGAAAAGCTGCCCAGGCCTGGTTCTCAGAATTTTCTAAACTGTACACTCCTGTTGACGATCTGGAAGTGATTGTCGCCCCTTCTTTTATTTGTCTCTGCTCCCTTTCTGAGTATGTAGAGGCCCTTGAAATAAAAAACCTCTCCTTAGCCGCTCAAGATATATCTCCCTTCCCCAAGGGCTCCTATACAGGCGCTGTGGCCGCTGATATGGTACAAGGGATGGTCGATTATGTTATCATCGGGCACTCTGAACGGAGGCGGTATTTTCACGAGACATCTCAGGATACAGCAAATAAAATGGCAGAAACAGTTGATGCGGGTTTGAAACCAATCGTTTGTATTGATCAGCCTTATGCCATGTCACAACTCACCGCTCTGCACGATATAGATACGGATGAAATGCTTCTTGCCTATGGACCGGTTGATGCCATGACAGCCAGAATCCCGGAAGAACCAGAACGTGTGGCCGAGGCCACCAAATTTATCAGCCAGGTACATCCCAAACGTCCTGTTGTTTATGGCGGGTCGCTGATGGTGGAAAATGCAGACGATTATATTGCACTGCCTCAGCTTTCAGGGCTTTTTGTAGGCCAGTCCAGCCTTGATGCGAAGTTGTTTGCCACCCTCTGCAATAAGGTTGGTGCATCACTTA
>JAOZLM010000093.1:0-5933 GCA_029934815.1 Desulfocapsa sp.
CGTACACCAAGTCCTACCTGAATTCCGGTGGGTGATTCGGTATCTACTGACGTTTGTGAACCTGGTACCCGCATAATCTGGTACATAAGATCCTGGAAATCAGCTCTGCTTTTTTTGAATCCTGTGGTGGAAACGTTGGCGAGATTGTTCGCAATTACGTCAAGATTTAACTGCTGAGCGTTCATGCCGGTGGTGCCGGTCCAGAGTGATCGTATCATAATTGTTCCTTAAAAAATGAGGTTATATTAGCCAATTGTTCCAAGTTCGTCCTGTTTCTGTCCCAGTTTAGAGTAGGCTTGAATTACTTTCTGGTAACTTTCAAAGGTTCTCATAGATTCTATCATAAGAGCCATTTCTTCTGTTGTATTGATGTTTGACATTTCAAGATTGCCGACGGCCAGATAAGGTTCTTCAACTACCGTTTCCTGCGCCCCTTGCTCCAGAGAATAGAGTGTGTCAGATACCCGTTTTAATTTATTGGTATCATTAATGGTGACAATTCCAAGTTCTCCAACAATATTTCTTGTGCCGTCCACTGATAGAATAGATATTTCACCAAGACTGTTTACTGAGACCTTTGATGTGTCAGTTTCAGGAATTGTTATAAGTGCATTGCCTTCATCTAATACCGGCATATCGTTTCCGGTGAGAAGTGTTCCATCGCTATCTACGTGGAAGTCTCCTCGTCTTGTGTAACGGACGCCATCTGTTGCCTGAACTTTAAAGAACCCATCTCCATGTATTGCGATATCAAGCGGATTTGCAGTTTCTTTCATGGGGCCTTCGGTGAAATCAGTAAAATTATCACGAATTCGACTGTAGTTAATCCCCTTGGCATTGGCTGTTTGCTGCTCACCAGATAAAATGGATTCGAAAGTCATACTGTTTTTTTTGTAGCCAACAGTATTCACATTTGCGAGATTGGCAGAAATATTTGCCATTCGCTGTTCGCGGGATATTGCCCCGGCAAGGGCGCTGTATTTTCCTGAAACCATAGTTTTATTATTTGTTTAATGTGAGTTGTGGTTGTTTTGTTATTCCCTTATCTAATCGGCATTTTGTAAGCAATTCTTTAGTATAAAGACTAGTTTTGAGACACTCGTAAATTAGTCAGTTTTAAGAGCTGATTTATTTCGTGTCCCGACATACCAAGAGCAGATGCGATCTTGTCAGTGGTCATGCCGGATTGAAACATTGACTGAGCATATCCGTAACGCTCAGGAGCACATATTTTTTCTTTTTTACTACTGTATGCAGCACGTGATTTTTGCAATTCGGTGCTCACTTCTGCATGTCTGAGGCTGTTTTGAAACTCCAGCTCTCTGCTTTCAGTGTCTTTTATTATTTGCAATTCTTTCTGGAGTGCTTCAATGGCGTTATTCTGTTTTTTACCAGATACTCCAATGAGTATTGACCGTAAAAAAACAAGGATACAAAGAGAAATAGCTGAAAGCATAACAATCGTATTGTATTCCATGGTGTTACTCCTTTTTCAGTCAATATTGTTTTTCACTTTGTTTTTTAATTTAATGAGTGCCTGACTATGCAGCTGGGAAATACGTCCTTCTGATACATCTAGAACTACCGCAATCTCTTTTTGGGTTAATTCCTCGTAATAATATAGCGAGATAACCAGTCGTTCTTTTTCTGAGAGTTGTTCAAGGATTGAAGCTATTGCTTTACTGAGCTCATGGTCTTCAAAAATGGCGACCGGAGAGGCACTTTTGTGACTGTCAACAAGCGCGTCCTGAAAAGATCGTCCGGTATCTGAATGATCAAGGGTTTCATTCAAACTTACACAACCAAGATGACTGACCTGTCCAAGCATTTTCTGATATTGTGAAAGGCTGAGTTCCATGCGCTCTGCCATCTCAGATTCATCAGGAGTGCGGCCGAGTTTGCGCTCAAGTTCTGCCATACATCTGCCAATACTTGTCTGCTTTTCACGAAGGGATCTTGAAAACCAGTCAAGTTTTCGCATCTCATCAAGAATTGCTCCCCGAATGCGATATTCAGCAAACGTTTTAAAAAGAATTTTTTTCTCTGGCTTAAATTTGTTTGCGGCGTCAATCAAACCCATCATTCCTGCACTACGCATATCATCACGGTTCATAAATGCCGGAACCTGAGTAACCATTCGTCCGGCGATGATATCAACAAGAGTGAGATGATCTTTGATCAGTGTTGTCCTGTCTTCAGGGAGTTGCTGGGGGGTGTAGGTCATGGTCAGCCTCTTCCTCCAATATCCAGTAAACGTTTCCAGAAAAACTGCACACCACCTTTGGGCGTGGCGGGAGCCTGTTCTGAACAAATTGTAGCTGCAAGTTGCCCAAATGCTGTTGCGATTTTAGACACAGGGAAGAGATCTACCATAACACGCTGTTTGCGGATGGCGTCCACCATCTGTCTGTCGGCAGGGATTGAGCCTAGAAAATCGATAGAAATATCAAGGTACCGGTTAGATACCATGGTAAGTTTTCGATACACATCCAGGGCTTCATTTTCATTTTGGGTCTGGTTTACAACAAGATTAAATGATTTTTCATGATACTGGGTGGAGAGCAATTTCATTAATGCATAAGCATCGGTGATGGCTGTTGGGTCCGGGGTGGTCACCACAAGTATTTCCTGGGCAGCTGTATTGAAATAAGTGACGTTTTCGGAGATTCCTGCTTCGGTATCGATAAGAACAAAGTCAAAATCATTGTGCATTGAATCAAGGCCATCAAGTAATTTAAGTTTCTGGCTTGAATCTAAACGGGTGAAATTCTGAACACCGGATCCGGCAGGTAAGATTTGTATGCCATGGGGGCCTTCCACAAGAATATCAGCAAGTGCATGATCACCTGAGAAAAAGTGATTGAGATTGTATTTGGGAGCAAGTCCGAAAACAACATCGATATTGGCAAGCCCCAGATCTGCATCAAGGATGAGAACTTTTTTACCCATCATGGCCATTGAGACTGCCAGGTTGGCAACAACGGCAGTTTTACCAACTCCGCCTTTACCACTGGTTATGGCATAGACTCTTGTGGCAGATTCGATTTGATCATCTGCATTCTTATTCTTGAGTCCATTTCCCATGGCTCGCAGGCTGCCTGCCTGATCCTGAATAACTGAATTCTGTGAATTACTCATATACTGATCCTTCACCTGGTGACATTATTAGTTTTGAAAGTGTTTTTTTATCTGCTTCCATAATATCCTCCGGCACTCGTTGTCCGTTGGCTATAAATGAGAAAGGGATTTTGTTTCGAATTTGCAGGTCTAATAAAACGCCCAGACTACTGCATTCATCAATCTTTGTGATAAGTGTATGGTCATATCCAAGAACAGCAAAACGATCCATTGCTTCGTAGAGTTCGTTCTCACGGGTTGTGGCTGACAGTACCAGATGTTTGTCAATTAAGAGATCAGGGCGAAGATAGGATGCCAGTTCCTCGATGCAGAGGCTATCCTTTGGGCTTCTGCCGGCAGTGTCTATTAAGATCAGATCCTTATCCCGGAGTTTGAGTAATGCGCGCTCAAATTGTTCAGGGTTGAGTACAACTTCCACCGGAAGATCCATGATGTCACCGTATACTTTCAACTGTTCAACTGCAGCAATACGATACGTATCGATTGTTATAAACCCAATGGATCCAGAAAAATTACTCAAATAGTTGGCTGCAATTTTTGCAAGGCTGGTGGTTTTCCCGACTCCGGTGGGGCCGACAAGGGCCAGGCGGTGTTGCTTTTTATCGTCGTTTGTACTGAAGATATCATTGCTTACATGAAACAGTTCTTCAAAGATATCAGATAAATATTGTTGTTGGGAAAAGGGGTCAGATAATTCTTCAAGGGTGAGTGATTCTTTTGCAAACCCGGTTATTGTCTGGGCTGTCTGCTGGCTGATACCAAGATCAAGAATTCGTTGTTGCAGGGAACCCAGAACAGTGTCATTTGTTGAGGGATTTGCCTGTATAGAATGCTGACGACTGTTCATCCTGGTCATCTCCTGACCAAGATTTTTTATCATTCCTTTTAATTCATCGACTTCTGACTGGATTTTGGATTGATTTTCAGGTTCAGCTGCTGCGGCTACAGGAGTTGGCGTTTGAGGTGATTCTTTCTGTACCTGAAATGACCGATCATAGGTACCACTTATTGCGGATTTCTTAGGTTCTTCCACTTCCGGCCAGTCAGAATCCAATGCAGCAGTGATCTCAAAGCTTTTTTTACCAAGTAATCCAAGTTTTCCTGAATGCACTGTTTTGGTGGACAGAATCATGGCATCAGGACCCAGTTCATCCTTTACCATTTTAAGGCCGCTTGCAATATCGGAAGATTCGTAAACTTTAACTTGCATTGAGGTTAATTGCGCCTAGCGATTTTATTTTAATATTGGGCAGTATCTCATTGTGCGAGAGTACAACCAGTTGCGGATAGTATCGTTCTGTTAATTTGCGAACATGGGGGCGAATTTGTGGGGCTGCCAGAAGGGTGGGTTGCTGTCCGCCTTCAAACAGAGGCAATGCCTCACCAATTGAGTCGAGAATTAGTTGAGCTTTTGTAGGATCGATGGCCAGATATGCGCCTGTTTCTTTGTGTTGAACAGCTTGTGAAATCTCATTTTCGGCTGTTTTATCAAGCGTTATAAGGGGGATTACATTGTCGATGGCGAGATCATGACTGATGGTACGGGCAAGTGCGTGGCGTACATATTCTGTCAGGATATCAGTATCCTTGGTGACTGGTGCCCAGTCAGCCATGGATTCAAGGATGGTGCGTAAATCCCTGATGGACACGCTTTCACCAAGAAGATTTTGTAAAACCCGCATAATGGTGCCAAGAGAAACAATATCAGGCACAAGTTCTTCAACAAGTTTTGGATATGTTTTAGCGAGGTTATCAAGAAGATTTTGTACTTCCTGTCGACCAATCAATTCATGGGCATGCTGTTTGATAATTTCTGAAATATGAGTGGCCATTACAGTGGTGCAATCAACAACTGTGTATCCGGCAATTTGAGCCCGTTCTTTTTTGTCTTCTGTAATCCATATAGCAGGAAGCCCGAAAGCTGGCTCCTCGGTGGGTACTCCTTTGATTTTTTCAGTGACCATACCAGGATCCATGGCCATAAAATGACCCGGAAGCATTTCAGATGTAGCTACTTCAACGCCTTTTAGTGAAAAGGAATACTGATTTGGGGAGAGCTGGAGATTGTCTTTAATATGAACAGGTGGAACAATAAAACCGTTATTCATTGCAAATTGTCTGCGAATGGACTGGATGCGAACAAGAAGTTCGCCATCCTGATTTGCATCTACAAAAGGAATCAGGCCATAACCCACTTCAAGTTGTAACATATCTACATTGAGAAGCTCTTCGTAGTCTTCTTCAACTTTAGGCATTGGTTCAGAGACTTCTTCTTCCCTTGCCAGTTCCTCTTTGTTTTTATCGTTCTTGTCAAGATAGTAGGCGGTGACTGCAAGGAGTACTGCCAGGATAAGAAAAGGCAGGAAAGGCAATCCTGGAATTAGTGCAAATACCAGCAGGATAATAGATACAACCCACAATGCAATTGAGTACCTCGAAAACTGATCTTTGATATCAGAACCAAAATCTTTATCACCGGAAGCTCTGGTTACCAAAAGGCCTGCTGCTGTGGAAATGATAAGTGCCGGAATCTGGCCAACAAGCCCGTCACCAACGGTTAAGATAGTATAGTTTGCCGCAGCTTCAGCCATTGGCATTCCTTTTTGGAGAACACCAATGATAAATCCTGCACCAATGTTGACAAGGGTGATGATAATACCTGCAATGGCATCCCCTTTAACAAACTTTGATGCACCATCCATGGCTCCATGAAAACTAGCTTCGGTGGAGATTTCTTCACGTCGTTGTTTTGCTTCCTGTTCATTAATCAGACCGGCATTAAGATCAGCATCAAT
>JAOZLM010000093.1:6033-8413 GCA_029934815.1 Desulfocapsa sp.
GCAACGTTTAAAGAAAGTCTGAAAAGTGTAGTGGCAAGAAGTATCGATGGGAAAATAGAAAAATCGATGGCTTTAACTGTAAATAAACTGATTACCAGGATTAGAAGGGCGATAGTAATATTTAACGACAAAAACAGATCGAGTAGGATGGAAGGAAGGGGAATAATCATGATCATCAAAATGCCGATAAGCCCAAAGGCGGCTATAACGTCAGCTCGTTGAGCAAGCTCACGTAATTGCATTTTGCTAAATATGTTTCCCTGTCCGGTAAGTTCCATTGTCGATTATTTTTTTAGTGAATACACATGTGCAAGTATTTCAGCGACGGCCTTAAACATTTCTTCAGGGATGGTTGCTCCCAGGTCAATTTTATGCAATAAACGAGCCACAGGTGGGTTCTCCATGATGGGGATTTCGTTTTCACGGGCAACTTCCCTGATTTTCATGGCAATATGGTCAGCACCTTTCGCCAGAACTATAGGAGCATCCATGTTTTTTGTGTCATATTTGATGGCGACAGATATATGGGTTGGGTTTGTGATTACCACATCGGCGTCGGGGACATCGGCCATCATACGTTTTTGAGCCATTTCCTGTTGGATACGGCGAATCTGACCTTTAATAAAGGGGTCGCCTTCCATTTCTTTAAATTCTTCTTTTACTTCCTGCTTGGTCATTTTCATTTTTTCTTCCATTTCATGTTTGGTGTACATGAAATCGATGGCCGCGATAAGGATCAGAAGTCCACAGACTTTGGCTAGAATTAGAGTGGCTACTCGTCCCAAAAATAAAATTGCTGCTACAGCACTGGTATCAACAAGGATCAGAGCTTCTTCAAAATTATTGATTATTGTTGAGTAGGCAACCCAGCCGATAAGTATGACTTTGCTGATTGATTTGGCAAGGTCTACAAGGGCTCGCATGGCAAACATACGGCCAAAGCCTTTTATTGGGTCTATTTTACTGAAATCCGGTGTTAGTGGCTGGGTGGTGAATAGCCATCCTATTTGGAAGACGGATGAAAAAAAGCCTATTACCATTACGAGGAGGAAGAGTGGCATTAGCAGGAATGCCATCTCTTTTGTTAGAAAGATTGTGAGGCTGAAGACTTTGTTTGGGGATCCGTCGAAGTTATCGAGGTTTGCCCAGATTGATGCGAGCAGTTTTGACAGATTTGCCCAGAAATCAGGCATGTAGAATATCCAGAATATGAGGATTATTGTGAATAGTAGTGCTGTTTGAACTTCTTTTGATTGGGCTACCTGGCCTTTTTTGCGAAAATCTGCTCGTCGTTTTGCCGACGGTTCTTCAGTCTTTTCACCACCTGTGCTACTCTCTTCCGCCATATTGGGTCTCGGTAAGTGCTTAGCAGCACCCCATCTTCATCCGTTTTCCTCATGTCGTATAGTGGGACTATTACGACATGAGGAAAACGAATGAACCTGGAGCCCTGCTAAACACTTACACTCCTAGTTGAATTTGGAATATAGAAGAGATTTATGCAATAAATTTGCCAATTTATTCAATGAGTATTGGAGACAGCAGGAAAAGTTGTAACGTTGGCCTGACACTAATTTAACATTTGTAGGACATTGAAGAACCTGTTTGCCAGATCGTCAAATTCCCGTCTTAATAGGATTGTCACCAGAGGAAGTGTCAAACCTATGACAGTAAATGAGAGGCCGATATTTAATGGAAAGGAGAGGAGGAAGACATTTAATTGGGGAAATACTCTTGCCAGGATACCAAGGACTAATCCTGAAAGGAGAAGAACGGCAAGAATTGGAGCGCTGAATTGAATTCCTAAAAAGAAAATCCGTGAGGAAAGGGTGAGTAGGTAGGGGATGGCTTCACCTGAGATATTGAATGCTCCGGGAGGCAGAATTTTATATGATTCGGCAGCTACCTGTAAAAATACGTGGTGTCCATCTACTGCCAGAAAGATCAGAATGGCAAAAACATTCTGAAATTGGGAGATCAAAGGGAGTTGGCGTTCGTTTTGAGGATCAAAGATATTGGCTGCTGCAAATCCCATCTGGTAGCCAATAACAGTTCCACCATATTCCACTGCTGTAAAAACCATTCGGGCGATCAGTGCAATCATTCCGCCCAGCATTACTTCTGCAAGAAGTAACAACATGAGATTTGCTGATTCAAGGGCAACTTTCACCATGGAAGGTTCCATGACAGGGAACAATACAAGGGCTACCATAAAAACGAGCCCTGCTTTTACCTGCACAGGAGTCTGGTTTCCGATTAAAACGGGAATTGCACCTACAAAGCCGGCAACTCTTGCTAAGCAGATTAAAAAGGTTTGAAATTCTTCTATGGGAAGGAGTTGAAAGTCCACAACATTTTAAAATAAAGCGATGGAAGAAAA
>JAOZLM010000389.1 GCA_029934815.1 Desulfocapsa sp.
CAGGGACCAAAAGATATTCCTGAATCAGCCACTCAAGCGTCAGGTGCTGCAGCCCTTGCTGCTGTAACACTTAAAAAACAGCGTGGCATGGGGACTGTTCTGAAAGAATACCCTGAAGAACTTTCCGTTACCGATGAAGATGAAGTACGTATTGGCGTATTTGTCTGCCATTGCGGTATTAATATCAGTTCTGTTGTTGATTGTCCTGACGTTGCCAACGAGGCTGGCGGCATGGAAAATGTTGCCTACTACACGGAAAATCTGTACTCCTGTTCGCAGGATGCTCAGGAACAGATCAAGCAGACAATTATAGATAAAAAGCTGAACAGGGTTGTAATTGCTGCCTGTTCACCACGAACTCATGAGCCTCTTTTTCAGGAAACCCTGAAAGATGCCGGACTCAATAGAAACCTTTTTGAGATGGTAAATATCCGGGATCAATGTTCCTGGGTGCATGCCAATGAGCCGGAAGAAGCCACCCAGAAATCAAAAGATCTGGTTCGTATGGCTGTGCATAAGGCAGCCCATATCCAGCCGCTTCCTGAGCAGACAGTACCAGTAACACCAAAAGCTCTTGTGTTGGGCGCTGGTGTTGCCGGAATGACAGCTGCACTTTCACTTGCTGACCAGGGATTCCCTTCCATTATTGTGGAAAAGGGAGATAAGGTTGGCGGGCAGATGCTGAATCTGAAAAATACACTCAATGGTGAATCCATTGCTGCGCATTTAAAGTCTCTCACTGCAAAAGTCAAAAAGGCCAAAAATATTGAAGTCATGCTTAATTCAGAGCTTGCTGAAACAGCAGGTTTTGTAGGTAACTTCAGTTCTGTTATTGCAACAGGCAAGACTAAGAAAAAGAAAGAGACTACCTATGATCATGGTGTAGTGGTAGTTGCCACAGGTGGTCATGAGCATCGTCCAAAGATGTACGAGCTTGGTAAATCCAAGAAGGTTTGTACCCAGCAGGAACTTGAAACTAAACTTGCTGGTCGTGCCAAAAATCGTGCACCGAATTCAATCGTTATGATTCAGTGTGCAGGTTCGCGGGGCGATGATCTCGGCTACTGCTCTAAAGTTTGTTGTAATCATGCAATGAAAAATGTACTGAAAATCAAGGAGATCAATCCTGATTCTCAAGTCATTGTGCTCTACAGAGATATTCGGACTTACGGTTTTGCAGAAGATGCATATCTTGAAGCACGGAAAAAAGGCGTAATCTTTATTCCGTATGAAATGGATAAAAAGCCTGTGGTCAGCTCTAAAGGCACAAACGTTCAGGTGGATTTCTTTGATTCCATTATGCAGGAAGATGTCAGCATGACTCCTGATCTTGTTGCCCTATCAGTTGGCTTGGTGCCGAACAGTACCGACGAACTTTCAAAATTGTTGAAATTACCCGTTACAGCCAACAAGTTCTTTCTGGAAGCACATGTTAAACTTCGTCCAATAGAGATGGCAGTAGAAGGTGTGTATGTTTGCGGACTGGCCCACGGGCCAAAACCAATTGACGAGACGATTGTTCAGGCACAGGCCGCAGCAGCAAAAGCAGCCATGCCACTTGTCAACGGAAAGGTAAAGGTAGATCCGATTGTATCCACCGTTAATCAGGACGATTGTATCGGTTGTGGAATCTGTACCAGTCTCTGTCCGTATGGTGCTATAACCATGGTAAAAATGGAAAAGAAACGCAAAGCCTTTACCATCGCAGCATCTTGTAAAGCCTGCGGTATCTGTGCATCACACTGCCCGACATTCGCCATTTCCATGGGCGGATTTACTAATGAGCAGCTTATTTCACAGATTGAAGCGTTTGGTAATAATAAGGAAAAAGTAGAGGCTTAATCAGTAGCCTGTTAATAGATTTACGGAGAATATATAATGTCAGATAAAGAATTCAGCCCAAAAATTCTTGGGTTCCTCTGCAACTGGTGCTGTTATGCAGCAGCAGATGCCGCCGGGGTATCGCGTTTTCAATACCCGCCTAATATGCGAACTGTGCGTGTTATGTGCACTGGTAGAGTAGATCCTGCTTTTATCCTGAAAGGTTTCCTGGAGGGCGCTGACGCAATCTTCACAGGCGGCTGACAACTTGGCGAATGCCATTACCAGGTTGGTAATTACGATGCGATGGGCGTGGATGCACTTGTTAAGAAAGTACTCCGCGATGTAGGGATTAAAGAAGAACGATATAGCTTACAGTGGGCTTCTGCTGCTGAAGCTCCTCGTTTTGTCCAGTTGATCACTGATTTTACAGAAGAGATGAAAGCACTTGGCCCCATTGGCGAAGCTGAAGGATTTTCTAAGGAAGAAGTGAAAGAGCGAATTCAGAAAGCACTCGATGCTTTATCCAGTCAAAAAGTACGAATTGGTTTTGGCAATGCTTCTAAAGCAGTTCGAAAAGACGCTATCTGGACTGATGAACATATCAGCGGAATCATCAATACAAAAATGGAGAAATCGCTGGCTGTATTGAGTAAGTAGATTTCTTTCCATTGAATATAAGAGCCCTGTTTTTCTAC
>JAOZLM010000390.1 GCA_029934815.1 Desulfocapsa sp.
TGCTCTTTTCCTCTGCTGTCCACACAGACAAACATCTGCGAATTGCTCACCTGCGGAACAAGTGTCAGCAAAGCAATGAAAAGAATAAACATACAGCAACGTGTCTTTCCCATACTTCATTCCATATACAACTACTGCTTTCTGTTTTCCCAATCTGCCAGAAACTGCGCAATACCAATATCGGTGAGAGGGTGTTTAGCCAGTTGTTCAATCACTTTCAAAGGAATGGTGGCAATATCAGCGCCAATGGCAGCAGAATCCATAACATGCTGTGGGCTTCTGACGCTGGCCACAATAACTTCTGTGGTCATTCCATAGTTCCTGAAAATGGACATAATTTCTGCGATCAGATCCATACCGGGTGCGCCGATATCATCAAGTCGCCCAACAAAAGGGCTCACATAAGTGGCTCCTGCTTTTGCTGCAAGAAGAGCCTGAGCTGCTGAAAAAACAAGGGTCACGTTTGTGTTAATACCGAGGGCTGTAAGCTGTTTTACGGCCTTGATCCCTTCCATAATCATGGGGATTTTGATAACGATATTGTCACTCATGGCAGCCAGTACTTTTGCCTCTTCCACCATTCCATCCGCTTCAAGGCTAACTACTTCTGCACTTACCGGGCCATCCACCACAGCGAGAATATCTTTTAAGATTTCCTCAAAGGGCTTGTCTTCTTTAGCAATAAGAGAAGGATTTGTGGTCACACCATCAACCATTCCCATTTCCACACCTTTTTTAATCTGCTCAAGGTTGGCTGTATCTATAAAAAACTTCATTCCTGTTCTCCTGTTTGACTAACGAATTTGTTACAGCACTCTTCGCTGCAGAAATAATTATATCCTTCCGTTCCCCGCTGTTTCAGGCGAATCGCCTGCTGTTTAGGAACCAGTTTGTGGCAGACAGGATCTTCGACAAGCACGTCTTCTACCTGGTCGTCCTGCACACTTTTGGGTTCGGCATCTTCTTTTCGCTTGTTTTTCTTCTTTTTCCAGTCGCTGATAAACAGGCGATAGCCAAGATAGAGAAGACCAGCGATAATGACTAACTTTATAGGACTCACGTTTTCACTCTTTTACTTTCCAGGATTTGCGTTCAATTTCCTGAGAATCTATTTCACCAGTTTTGATCTTACGTATCAGCTCACTATGCATATCTGTGACTGTTTTTTGAGTGAAGGGATCCTTTTTCAGGGGATCAATTTCATCAAGTGGAGCTAAAACAAAGAGGCGGTGGGCAATCTGAGGATGGGGAATCTGCAACTCTTTAGTACTGCTGACCAACTCACCGAAATAGAGAATATCCAGATCCAGCAGCCTGTCCTGATAGCCTGCGCTTCCTGTTTTTTTGTTACGCCCAAAACCTTTTTCCACTTTCTGCAACAAGCTAAGAAGAGTAAAGGGATCAAGGTCTGTTTCAATGATACCTGCTGCATTCAAAAAACGGTTATCACTCTCCATCCCTACCGGATCTGAGACATAAGGAGATGAAAGCACGATCAGGGAAACATTTGCTTCATTTCCAAGTACTTCCCATGCTTCCCGTAAAATCTGCTGGCTGTTGCCAAGGTTAGACCCAAGCCCCAGCCATATTCTATCCATTGCTCTGTTTACAGATCCTGAAGATCAAGAACATCAAACATAGTGTACATCCCGGGTTCTTTATCTGCAACCCAGGCTGCTGCTTTTGCTGCACCTTGAGCAAAATTATCACGACTGTGGGCACGATGAGTAATCTCGATTCGTTCACCAGGGCCTGCAAAGTAGACAGTATGCTCACCAACGATATCACCACCACGAACAGTCTGCACACCGATTTCTTCCACTGTGCGTTCGCCGATTATTCCATTTCGTTCGTAGACACCAACTTTTTCAAGATCCCGGTTGACTCCTGATGCTGCCATTTCGGCAAGTTTTAGTGCTGTTCCGGATGGTGCATCTTTTTTCTTATTATGATGTAACTCTACGATCTCAATATTGTAGTCATCACCTAAGATTTCGGCAGTCTTGGCAACCAGCTTAAAAAGGACATTAACTCCAACGGCCATATTGGGTGCCTGAACGCAGGGAAAATTTGCGGAAAGTTTTTTTAGTTCCGCAAGCTCTTCTACGCTAAGTCCGGTGGTACCGATGACCATGGCTCGTTTATGGGCCGATGCAATTTTGGCAAATTCCATGGTAACTTTATGAAAGGTGAAATCAATAATTACATCACCTTTATCAACAACGGCTTCAAGACCTTCTTCTATTTTAATTCCAGTTTCACCCCAACCGCCAATAACTCCGGGATCATTCCCTATTGCCGGGTTACCTTGCGCCTCAAATGCGGCAGTATAATTGAGTTCCGGATGCTGGCTGACCATATATCCAATGCGCTGCCCCATTCTTCCGGCAGCGCCTGCTATTATTACGTTTATCATTTTATTAGTGCTCAGTTTTCAGTGTTCAGTATTTGCTTCTACAGGATTCCTGCACCTTTCATGGCGGCAGTTACAGCCTCAAGAGCCTTATCA
>JAOZLM010000391.1 GCA_029934815.1 Desulfocapsa sp.
ATTTGTGATTGGGTATTCGTGGGTCTGGTAATTGACATATAAACAGAATTGTTCTATTTATATGGCAATCATTTTATTATTATGGATTTCACACAATTCCTGCAAATACTAGCTGTTAAGAATTAACTATCTTATCCAGTTTTACCTCCAAAAGAGTGATTATCTGTTCCTTTCATGCTCCCGTCAATTACTAAACACAGTTGGTTCTCTGATTCCGAAACGTTAACACTCGAAACCTATAAAGCAGATTTCACACTAAACCGACTCACTCACGGTGTTGACAACACCCATTACGATGTGCATCTCAGTCCCGATTTATGTGAAACCACAAACACTATTATTACACAATTACTTGAGCAGTTCAGCAGAACCAGAAACATAGAAACGCCACCTGACGACCTTCAACTGCCACAAGAAATCAGCCTGTTTTACGAACAATGTTACGAAGTCCTCAATGCCGCTCTGGATGAGGCTAAACGTGCTGATGAAGAACAGGTCTTCTTCCTTGCTAAAGTTGCAATTATCAAAATGTTGTCCAAGAGCAATAAACAATGTTTTGCTAATTTTACTACCCGTCTGTCTGAGGAAATCTGGGAAATGGAGTCAGGCTCTTTTACTACCAAACGCCGTCCCTCGACCTATAAAGAAAAGAAGATTATTTTCCAGAAGAGAAAGCAGGCTCTGATAAAAAAGAACCGCAACCTGATCCTCCAGCAGATTCATTTCATTCTCCTTAGTAGTTTTAATAAGGCTCAGAATGGCAGCATCGAAAAACTGCGTCATGCAATCTTTGGTGATACCCCAAGAGAAACCAGAGATCTTTTCAACAACATCATGATCAGTGCCGGGAAAAGACCGGATGCAATGTTTATGGCTGAGAACTATATACTGTTTGATGAACGGAACGATAGACCTGACTCATATAATGACCTGATCCTATTAATAAAAAGCATCCTCAAAGAAATAAGCAGTGACAACGGAAAACTATTGTACGAGGAGTATGAATACGACGGTTTCATAAAAAATAGTGATAATTTTGACTCTTTACTTAATTATATTGATACGCAGAAAAAATACAGTGTTGCCAAAAAACAAAACTGCGACAAACAGCAATTAAAGCAACTCAAAAACACCATTGCGCAACAGAAACAACTCCTGACTTATTTTTTCACACAATTTAAGAAGAACAATCTGGTAGAACAGTTCACATCATTCTATGAACTAAAACCTCTTTTCCAGGACTACTGCCCTCCACTATCACCTCGACAGGTGATGCAATTTTATGACATTGCCAAAAACAAAAATGACAAATCCGGCGTTAACCAGCGACTGGAAAAGCGCTATGGTAAGCAGGTACCGCTTGCCATGCTCTACCAGAAGGTCAGTATCACCAACTGGATCGGCAGGAAAACACAACACCACTACCTGTTGCGATACATTCAAGCCATCTCCCGATATCATTGTGACCTGGAGAACTTGGCTTTACTCTACAGATCAGCAAGTCATATCAATCTGTTAACTGACAATAAATCGCTAAACCTTTCCACCGTAAATCAAACTCTTTACAGTTTCCTCCTTCCCCATGAAACCGTATTTGATCTCGGTGAAAGACCTCTTATTAACCACACCATTGTCAAAGCAGATATTCGTGGAGCAACTGAAATCATTCATCAGATGCAAGCCAAAGGACTCAACCCCGCATCTTATTTCAGTCTCAATTTTTTTGAACCAATCAATAAAATCCTGGGGGAATTTGGTGCAAAAAAGATCTTCACAGAAGGTGACGCCATGATCCTCAGCCTTGGTGAACAGAAAGATGCACCGGGAGACTGGTATAGCGTCGCCAGGGCTTGCGGGCTGTCTATTGGTATCCTGCAAATTATTGAACAGTACAATAAAGGTAACCGCAATGCCGATCTTCCCCCTCTTGAAATAGGCTGTGGTGTCTGTTTCAGCAATGATTCACCGACCTACCTTTTTGACGGCGACAAACTTATCCTGATCTCACTGGCAATCAATCTTGCTGACCGAATGTCCAGTAGTGCCAAATCATTGGCTGACTTTAGAAAGATGCAGAACCGACTTTTCAATCTCTATGTTTTTCACAAACGGGGAGATAGAGAAAAATTTGAGAAAAGGGCTGATGATTATCGACTCCGTTTCAATGTAAATGGAATCGAATTAAATCAAGCCGGTTTTGAGAAATTACAAAAAGAAATCAAGCTCACTAAAACGACCTACAAGGTGCCTGGCTCTGTGGAATCAATGGTACAAGTCTATATTGGCAGCTATCCCACATGCAGTGGTGAGATCCGACAACTCGCAATTCATGAAGCTACGGTTATGGAGATACAACCGAATACACTTAAGCTGTGCGGTCGTACAAAAGATAAATATTATGAAGTACTGGACAAGGATAGTTTTATCCGACGTCTAAAAGCCAAGTTTAAGAGTCCATCAAACTTGACAGCGATAAAGGCATAACTGACAAAGCCTGAATATTATTCTT
>JAOZLM010000392.1 GCA_029934815.1 Desulfocapsa sp.
ACACTGAAGCAGTCGCCACTCTCGCTTACTATAGATCCTGAATATGATATTTTCAGGACTCTGGATACTCACGAACAACCGCCAATATGGTCTCGTCTCCTGGGCTCTGAACACATTCTTATTGTCACGGATGCAAATGATGCAGAAGCTTTTGCTCCCTTCCTGCAATGGGCAAAACAAAAGAACTGGTCAATGATCAGCAGTAAAGACGTTACAAACCTTCAGCTTACTGAACATTCTGTCCTCTTCACCAATAGTGACAATGATGCCTACAGATCGATTTTTGGCAGTTCGACAAAGGGAGAAACAGGATTCAGGCTCAATGTCAAAAACAATCCACTCAACGAAAAAGAAGTAATTGTTCTCCTGCAAAGCAGCAGTGCTGACGAAACAAAAGCAGCATTGCGAAAGCTTAAACATTACGGAAAATACTCTTCCCTTGCATTCGCCAAAGGACGCATCCTTGAAAAAACAATTGCTGCCAGTGAAAACGGTTTGCACTATATTCTGGAAACCCTTCCCATGGGTGGTTCTACAAACCCCATAAACAGCTTCGACCAGATCATCACAGAGCTTGCCACAAAGCAGGTAATCTACCTTGGCGAAACCCACGATTCTCTGGCAGATCACCTGCTGCAGTTACGAATCATACAGGCGCTGCAAAACAAAGGCCTTGACCTTACCCTTGCCATGGAAATGTTTCCGGTAAGCAGCCAGAAGACATTGGATAACTACGTACTTGGAAAAAGTATAGATGAGTCCACCTTCCTGCGCAATTCACACTGGTTTGATGTGTGGCGCTATGACTGGCGGTTGTTCAGGCCCATATTTAACTTCTGCCGCAGTGTGAATATTCCTGTCCATGGAATCAATGTGGACAGAGAAATTGTTCGTACTGTATTTAGCAGTGGTCATACCGATGATCTCAGCACTGAACAACAGGAGGCAATTGCCCAACAGCGGGATCTCGATCTCAATGGCTATGTGGACAGACTTCGCGGAGTACACAGTTTCCACAAACAATCCCCCCACGGCACAGGAAAAGGGCTTGCCGGATTTGTGCAGTCTCAATCCATCTGGGATGAGTCTATGGCTGAAAATATTGTGGATATTTTAACAGAACACCCAGCCACCACCGTAATCGTTATCGCCGGCTCACAACATACCAGAAAAGATTCTGGCATTCCGCCCCGTGTACAGAGACGGAAAGATGTTTCTCAGGCAACAGTAATTAACATTTACGCTGATAACGCTCCTGATGATCCGGCTCTTGAAGCGGATTTCTTCTTTATGGCACGGCCATCCTTCCTGCTTCCTAAAGGAAAAATTGGCATCATGCTTTCACCCGAAAAAGATGCAAATGAAATTGAGTTTCTTCGTATCAGCGATCTCAGCCATGCCGGTAAAGCCAAAGAGGCCGGTATTCTAAAAGATGATATTATCCTCTCCATGAATGGGGAAGCAGTGAAGAATATGGAAGATATCGGCATTGTTATGATGAATTCACGTGCCGGGGATATGCTGAAAATGATTGTAAAACGTAAAGTGGCAGGCGAGGATGAGCCAAAAGAAATCAAACTTGAGGTGGAACTTTCTGATCTCACAAAACCTGCAGGCCATCCGTAACTTGATAGCATAAGAATTTTCATTTTTAAATGATCGTAAAGCTGATTAGCAAGAAACAAAAAGAATATTGAATATCGAACAAGAAATGTCGAACCGCGAAAGTGAAAGATTTCTCAATGGTCGTGTTATATTCCGATCGACATTCGAAATTCCTTGTTCGATATTCGATATTCTCATTTTAAAAACCGTACGTAGTACATTAAGTGCAAGACAACAAAGGATATACAACAATGAAAATAGTCGTTGCGCCCAATGCATTTAAAGGCTCCCTCACTGCCGGCGAAGCTGCTAAAGCCATGGACACCGGTATCAAAAACATTCTGCCGGATGCAAAAGTAGTACAGGTTCCGGTGGCTGATGGTGGTGACGGGCTGGTTGATGTGGCTGTCGAAGCCTTGCAAGGAAAAACACAAAGTCTCGAAGTACAAGGTCCCCGTTACGCCACAGTCCTTGCAAAGTATTGCGTAGTAGAGTCCCTGAATCTGGCAACCATAGAAATGGCCTTAGCCAGTGGACTTACTCTACTGTCCACAGACCTGCAGGATCCAACACTCAGCACAACTTATGGCACAGGAGAGCTAATTAAAAAAGCCCTTGATTTGCAGGTTGCACGAATAAATGTCGGTATTGGCGGCAGTGCCACCAACGATGGCGGTATGGGGATGGCACAGGCTTTAGGCGTTCGTTTTCTGGATAAAACTGGTGCGCAACTTCCTCCAATAGGCAAATCACTTCTTTCCGTTGCCAAAATTGATGTTTCAGATCTTGATCCACGAATCCATAATGTTACTATCGAAGCAGTTTGTGATGTGGATAATCCACTATTTGGTCCACAAGGAGCCGCTTACGTCTATGCTCCACAAAAAGGTGCCACAG
>JAOZLM010000094.1 GCA_029934815.1 Desulfocapsa sp.
TCAGTTTCGAAGAAAAAAAAGCCATAACTGTTTACCACCTTTGTCTCGCAAAACGAGGTGATTCGTTCTGCCGAGTTGTTAAATATTTTGTGAATATGGCCATGGATAAACCAGGCCGGTTTTTTCTTCTCAATAAGTGTTCGGAAGCTCTTGAATCCCTTGTGACATGGGTCTTCCCTGTCATGAATAAGGCGTGGTGGAGCGTGACTGATGATTATGTCAGGTTTCCAGGTGGGGAGCAGCTGGAACCATTTACCGAGGATGATTCTCTTCATCTCACCTTCATGGTACTGATGCTGCCCGCCGTTGTACCATCTCGATCCTGAAAATCCGGCGATACGCAGACCCTGTTCGGTGATGACCTGGGCATGAATATTTGTACAGCCCACAGGGGGTGAATCCCGATACCTGATATCATGATTACCTTCTATATATAAAAGAGGAACTTCGTAAAATGACCTGAGGTCAGTGAGGTATTCGGGCGGCAGGTCACCGCAGGCTAAGATGAGGTCAGGGGGAGAAGGGAGGGCGTCTCCTCGTGTGAGAAGAGCATTATCCACATAATCTGAAACACTGAGTATTCGCACTGTTTCGTTTAGACTCTATGATGAGTTGCAGGCGCTGAAACTTACGGCGCTAGTTATCTTCTCTGATTTCATACTGAAGCAGGCTTTCCTTCAGTTGAGCAACTTCTGCTTCCAGTTTTTTGTACTTCTTTCGATAGTAGTCTGCCTGCTGCTGTGCTTCTTTGAAACGCAGGATCAGCTGGCTTGTCAGCGGTTTTAGGATCGGCAGGTCATTGTTCAGTAATGCAAGACGCAGCGTCCGGTCCCGAACCATTATGACTCTTGTCGATTCCATGGCAACACCACTTGCACAGCGTGGTTCGTCGGTGAGTACTGCCATTTCTCCCAGAATATCGCCACTGGATACTTTGGCGATACATTGTGTTTTACCTTTGGATTCTTTTCTGACTTCAACGCTTCCATTAATTATGATGTAGATGAAGTCGCCGGTATCACCCTGTTCAAAGAGTATTTCACCTTCTTTGTAATCCTGAGTGATAAATTTTGCGTTTTCTGACATAAGATGATTGTATATTATATAAAAGGAAATTAGCTTTCTCAGAGCGCTTATTGAACAAGGATACTTAAATGCTTATAAGATTGGAAGTGTTTTTTATTTCTGAAAAAAAATAACCGGAACTTTTTATGCCACAAATATTGTTAAATAAAGAGGCAATCATTTTGGCTTCCGGCTCTCCCCGAAGAGTTGATTTTTTTAAGGATCTTGGCCTTCTGTTTCGTGTAGAGATTGCAAATATAGAAGAAAAACGCAATAATAATGAGGCACCGGAAGAGTATACCAGGCGTCTTGCCCTTGAGAAAGCAGCGGCAGTGGCTAAACAATATCCGGAACAGTGGGTCGTCGCAGCTGATACGGTAGTTTGTTGTGATGAAATTATTCTTGAAAAACCAACTGATGCCGAAGATGCGTTGCAGATGTTGCTCCTGCTTCGAAACCGGGAACACATTGTACGCTCTTCTGTTTGTCTTATGCATAGCGGGCGTTCAGTTACAGACTTGTGTTCGGTGGCCACCTCTGTCACATTCTGGGATTTTTCGGAAGAAATAGCTTTACGTTATGTGCAGACAAAAGAGTCCCTTGATAAAGCAGGTGCCTACGGTATTCAGGGAAGGGGAGCTTTTCTTGTTCGCAGGATCAGTGGCTCTTACTCAAATGTTGTGGGATTGCCGCTTGTTGAATGTATTGAAATGCTGGCACGCCACGGAGTTGTTAGAGTCTAGCTTGCAGCCATGTAGATGTCGCAATGACTACGGGAAACAGTTTTTATGGTAACTGGGTAGAATAACAGGTGACTTTCTTGACTTTTGACTTTGTAGAGTGTAGCTATCTATAGATAGGGAATTTTTTCTATTTTTACTTGAGATCCCCGATACTGTTCAATGGTGAACAACTCCCCGTATTTCCGGATTATTTATGACAAATGGTGACAGCCAACAAGAGAGCCTGGAAGCGCTTAAGCTGATTAATGCAGCCTCCACAGCTCTTCGTCTATATCCTGCTGATTCTTCTCAGGTACGCAATACAACTGAGAAAGCATATCTGGGTGTGAAGTCCTTCCTTCGAAACCATGAGCAACTCCATTTTTCCTGCCATGATGGTTCCAGCCAGCTGGCAGGAGTTGCCGTAGATAAACCCACTCAGGAACGTTTACAGCTTCTATCCTTTCATGATTTACTCCAGAAAATGGGGCTAAAAGAACTGGTACTGGAAGGAAACTTTAGCCGTCTGACGTTTCAGAAAATTCTTTCCGTTTTCAGTTCCACCCCTGAGCAGATACATAAAGCCGGTGGCAGCAGAACTTTTATTGCTCAGTTGCAACTGGATGATGTGTTTCCTGAAGAATATATTGCAAGCGGGGAAAGTGAGGACGAGCAGGCTCGTAAGCAAAAGGTGGATACTGTTTTAAAAGATCTTTCCGGGAATCAAATTCACAAGGATGATCTTTATTTCCTTTACGGAAAGAAAAAAGGAGACAAGCTTCAGGCACAGCTTTTAAGAAAGTTTCAAACAGCAAAAGATGCGTCTCACTGTATTGCCACAGCATCGTATTCTTTATTGCAGATCCTGCAAAAAGAAAAAACCGTTTCTGTGGCGCCGGCATTCAGTAATATGCTTAAGAGGGTAAGTAGCCTGATTCAAAAAGCAGGAAGCGAACAGTATGATGCGTATGCGTTGGAGACGGCAAAACTCCTTGTTCCCGTACTGAACGATCCTTTGGTCATGATTCTTATCTGTCAGCAATATCCCGGACTGTTTGGCTCTCGGTTTTATGATGCTATAATCGGGTCTGTGGATACAGACTGTCTGAACAGGGTATATCGCTGGATGGAAGGGCAACATGAAAAGAGTGTGGCGTCACCGGATGGCGGAACGGCTCAGATGCGAGTTGTGTGTATTGCCTATGAACGTTTTCAGCATACCAGTCGTGCGAAACAGCTTATGGCTGCAAACTCTGCACGTGAACTGTTGGCGAAGACAGAAGAGAGCAGAAAGACAAAACGGGTACAGGCAGGTATTGAGGCGTTGGCTGGCGGGAATATGGAGGGGCTGAAGAACAAAGAAGTGTGTGTCAGTCTACCCTTTACAATTGCCAACCTGTTGAAAAATGGCAAAGAATCTCTGGCTGGATCCATTATTCAAAATGTAGTTAACGGATTTAGAGAAGAAAAAGATGGGTTTTATGGATGCTTTACGCTGGTCATCGGAGGTGTTGCTGCACAGCTGGTTCGTTTGGAACGCTGGGACTGGCTGGAGAAACTTACACCTGTTTGTCTTGCCAGGATCCGTGGAATAGAGGAACCCGATTCCAGCTACACGCTGTTTGTACAGGCGATGCAGGACATGATGAACCATGCCTGGGCAACTGGAAATAATGATCTTGCAGAACATATTCTTGATATTTTTTATTATATTCGTTCCGGAGCATTTGAAAAGTCTGACGAATTGCGCCGCACCATAGCAGATATTCAGGACAAGAATGTGGATCTTGCTCTTTTACAGGCGTACCTGGATGAATGTTTTATCCGGCCGGTAAATGAGCTTATCTGTAAAAAAATCACCATGCAGGGGCCTGTGGCGGCTCGTTTTCTGCTCGATACACTCATTAGCTCTGATGTACGTTCTGATCGTATTCGTCTGTTAAAATTGCTCAGTGAAATTGGGCCGGGTCTTGTTCCTGTTCTGCTTGAACGTTTGCCGGATCCCATGCCATGGTACGGAAAAAGAAATATTATCCGTCTTCTTGCTGAAACAGGATCTGAGGAAAATGTAGAAGTTGTGCTGCCCTATATCAGCCATGAAGATCTTCGAGTACAACAGGAAACCCTGCAGTGCATAATACGTCTTGGAAAATCTGCTAAAGGTAAATATCTTCTGAAGGTATTACCGGATGTCACTTTGCGTATGAAAATTCAGGTGGTTCAAAATCTAGGCAAAGTGGCTGATGAGTCCCTTGTTGCCCCCCTGGAAAGTCTTCTTAACGAGTGTAAAATGTATAAGGGGGATGACAAGGATGAACTGGCTGATGAAATATGTCGTACCTTAGGTGCCAGTGGTTCCGAAAAAGCTATCCCGATTTTACAAAGAGTTGTTGATGCTTCCGGAAAAGTACTGGGAAGAAAAAGTTATGACACTGCCGGGAATGCAATCATTTTACTCCGTGAATTGAAAAAAGAGCAACTGAAAACAAAAGTACTAAAGCCACTCGTTAGAAAGGAGATTCCAAAACAATCTCCTGCACCGCAACCTGAAACAGATCTGAAGTCAAAACCCGTAGCAGTGGAGTATGAACTTATCACCAACAGTCCGGAAGAGGCAGAGGTGTATGAACTTCTTGGCAGGGACAGACTGGAAGGTGCCAAAAAAATACTATTATCACTGATAGAAAAGAGTGCCAGGACACAACAGTTTAAACAGGCAGAATCCCTACGAATGCGGCTGATTGATATCGATTCCACGGCTCTTGCCGATATTATTAAAGCTGCCGAGTATATAGAGAATGCGAAGACTGCAGGAGTGGATGAAGATCATATCCTTATCTGGTCTGAATTGTATGATCTGTTGAGTACTGAAGATTTTAACGAGTTCTACAGTGCACTGGTTCATGAAAAATACAGCCTTGAAGAGGATATTGTAAAGCAAGGTGATACACAGTGGCGTCTGTTCTTTGTTAACAAAGGGCGGGTGAAACTCTATTATCAGGAAAAAGAAAATGAAATCCTTGTAAAAACCATTGGCCGCGGGCAGATTTTTGGTGGAGAGTCCTTCTTTAATGATTCCGTATGGACATTGAATGCTACAAGTATGGGGAGTGTAGAGCTTTCCACACTGGATGTTGATAAGCTAGAGGAGTGGACAGAGACCTATCCTGCCCTGGAACCGACCATACAGGATTATTGCAAACGCGTGAGCACCGAGCAGGAATTTTTTCAGAGTTCCGGTGCTAATCGTCGTACTGAAACTCGATATGATTTTTCCGTGCCATTGACCATGGAGCTGCTCAGTGAAGATGGGAAGAGTGAAGATACCATAATGAAAGGCTTTGGGAGCGATATCTCCACAGGTGGTCTTTCTTTTGTCTCACAGATTGGCAAAAGAAAACATGCCAGAATGCTCCTTGGACGTCCTGTTAAAGTGCTTGTCGAACACGAAAAAAAGCCCACAGAACTGATGGGACGTGTGGTGGCTGTTCGAAATCGCCACATAGCTGAACAAGGTCGATCTGTGCATATCTCCTTTGATGAAGTACTTGATAAGGCCAGTCTTGATGACTTCGCAAAAAGCTAAGATATGGATAAGTCGTTATTCCGGATCAAGTCCGGAATGACAGCGTTGGAACTTTTTACAACGCCATCAGTCTTAACAATTTAACCCGTACGGGTTGATAAACTGCCGATATATACAAAATATGGAATTCAACGAAGCAATAGTTCAGTTGTATCAGCAAAATCTTCCAGGCGGGCGTCTTGCAAAGAATCAGTTACGGGCAGATTGTCCCTTTTGTAAAGAAAATGGGTTTGACCCAAGCGATAAGTTTATTGTTTATCTGAATAAAGACGGTTTCTTTTTTGGATATTTTCGCTGCCTGAATCGTTGCGTCGCAGGTGGCTTTCCCCTCTGGTTTACAAAACTAGCGGGGCTTGACCCTTCGCAAACTCCAGGGTTTGATCCCGACCGGGAGTTCCTGCTGCAGAATGTAAATTATCCCGCCAAAAACTTAAATCATGAAATAAGTGTCCATACAGCAAGTATGCCAGATGGCATACTTGCACGGTACCAGGAAGCAGGTGTCGGGCAGGACGTATTGCTGGATCTTGGTGTTGGTTTCAATGGACGCTATCTTGTCTATCCCTATTTTCAGGAAGACGGCAACTGTTACGCTGCCCACTGTGTGTTCCCTGATCGCCTGGAAGACAGCTTCTGGCATGGTAATGAAGATTTTTTCACCGAAGTGCACCGTATTTTCAATGTGCAGGATATTGAGCGATGTGAAAATGGTTCCCTGTTTTTATGTGTGGGGGAGGAATCCCTTCTGGTTTTAAAACAACTGGGCTTTCCGGCTGTGGCAGTTCCTGATCTTGCAACTTTGGAAAGCCTTGAACCTGCTCGTTTTGCTTTTATAAAAACATTGTTTTTGGTGACATCAAATGCACAGGAAGCTGATGTCAGCATGCGGGTGCTGGCTTCCCGTATGGGCTATAAAGTAAGACCTCTCAGGTGGCCGGCAGGGCTTGCCAAAGACTACAATCTCTGGCAGCTGGCAAAGGAAAAAGGTGAAGGGTTTCGTGCTGCAGTTTCGGCGATGATTGCAAAAGCCCGTGCTTTTTCCCCCTTTGCTACTCCCAAAAGAGAGTACGAAAATTTCAGCGAACAGCTCCTAATGGAAGGCGGGAGTGACTATGGCGCTTTGCAATGTGGTTTTCCGCTCCTTGATGAGGCGCTGGATGGAATTCATGGAATTAATATTATTGGCGGTGCGCCCAAAACAGGTAAATCCACTTTTCTGATTCAAACAGCAACAGAAATGGCTTTGCGGGGTATCCCGGTTCTCTATTATGATTTTGAGAATGGCAGGCAGAAGATTTATCAACGTAGCCTCTGTCGTCTGAGTCGTCTCTCAGCAGAGCAGATTCGTTCGCAAAAATTCACAGAAGATGAAAAACAGCGCTATGAGGACGCTGGTAGAAAAATGCAGAAAATGTTGCATTTTTTCCGTGTAATAAATGACAGGCAGGTGACGCCTGAAATAATGCGCAGGCACATCGATTTTATTCGTCATGAAACGAACTCACAATACACAGTAGTGGTGATAGACAGCTTGCACAAACTTCCCTTCAAAGATTTTTCAGAACGAAGAACCGGTATTGATGCCTGGTTGCGACAGATGGAATCCATCCGCGATGAACTCCACGTCTCTTTTCTTGTTGTTTCTGAGCTGTCCAGAGGAGATGGCAAAAGTTATAGCGAAACACCACATTTAGGCGTGTTTAAAGGGTCAGGCGATATTGAATATAGTGCAGATAACGCCATGGTGCTTTATCCCGACTGGGAGCAGATGCAAAGTGCTTCCGGAGAAAACCGGAAAAACAGGTTATGGCTGGTTGCCAGCCGTGAGCAGAGTCCGGGCCTGGTTGCGGACTATGTTGTCGATTATCCCTATTGGGGATTTACCGAACATTCACCGGCAGAATAGATGCATTCGTAGCTGCATTCGCAGCTGGATTCCATAAAATTATTACCACCTTCCGGATTTCATATTTTTATTTGGTATTTTTTTGTACGGTACTGTATCTTCCATATTTGTTGTCAGGCAATTTTACGGTATAAGTTCTTTTTAATGCTCAATGCTTTCCAGGGAGTTTGTATGAAACTGTTTTTTTCGGCCATGGTTATCGGCCTTTTTGTTTTTACAGTTCAGAGTGTACACGCATTTGATATGAATGGCGGCAATGCCCTCTGGGGAAAATATGCCATTCAGACCTGCAGATCGTGCCATACCGAAAAAGGGCTCACTTCCCTTGCCCCTCAGGAACGAAGTGCTGAGATGTGGGAAGCTTTCTTTGTGGATGATTATAGAAAATTACGTGAGATGGATCATGATTTTTCGGCCGTTGGAATTAATGACCGTCAGCTGGAAAATATCCATAAGTACCTCGTTGAAACTGCCACAAAAGATAGTAGCGGTGGACAGGTTGGGGCAATAACATCAACTGCAGTTGTTGCAGCCAGTATCCCTCAGAAAACATATACTACTAAGGTGAATAAACCTAAAGTGATGGCTGCTAAAAGCGGTGGTGCTGAAAAGTTTGATAAAGATGCTGGAAATGCAGGGAAAGGAAGGTATATTTTTAGAAAATGTCTTGCCTGTCACAAAAAAAATAACGCACCAATTATTTCTCCTGCTGACAGAACACGAAAAGCATGGAGCCGTTTCTTCGATAGAGATTTTAAGAAGTTTAAGAAATATATGCCGGAATTTGATACTTACAAATATTCTGTTTCACAGATG
>JAOZLM010000007.1 GCA_029934815.1 Desulfocapsa sp.
GTTCAACCCATCTCCGTAACCAGTCTATTGCGTAAGGGGCAGGATCACCAACACAGGGATAACGATGATCAACAACGGTTCCATCAAAATCCACACATATATACATTTTTCCTGCTCCTGCTCCTGCTATTACTAATCAATTCGTAAAAAGTCAAAAACCAAGAGGGATTTGTAAAAAACTTCATATTCGAGGCACGGAAATTAAATATCATTTCGGCGTACTTAGGTACGTTGAAATGATATTTAATTTGCAGTAACGAAGAAGATGAAGAGTTTTTCCAAATCCATCATTATTTCCAGAGTTGAAATAGTTCGGTAATTCCTTTTTCAGCAAGCTTGCTCATTGCTGCAAAATCTTCACTGCTGAAAGGTTTGCCTTCTGCTGTGGATTGTATCTCAACCCAGCGACCATCGCCACTCATCACAAAATTGGCATCTACTTCTGCACTTGAATCTTCTCTATAGTCAAGATCAAGGCAGGCTTTTCCTTCAATCATCCCAACGGAAATTGCTGCAATTGGCAAAAGCTCCGGCATGCTTGCAAGCTTTTTCTCGTTTACCAGTGTTGTCAAGGCTGCACGAAGCGCCAAAGCAGCTCCAGTTATAGATGCTGTACGGGTTCCGCCGTCTGCATTCAGCACATCACAATCTATGCGTAAGGTTCGCTCTCCAATACTGGACAGATCAACCATCATTCGCAGACTGCGACCAATAAGACGTTGAATTTCATAGGTTCTGCCCGATCTGCCTCCAACCACTTCCCGTTTGTAACGTGAATTAGTCGCACAGGGAAGCATACCGTATTCAGCTGTTATCCAGCCCTTTCCGGAACCTTTTAAAAATGGTGGCACTTTTTCTTCAATGCTCACACCGCAAAGAACGTGGGTGCCGCCCATACGTATTAAGAGGGAGGCATCAGCTCCGGGTTGAAAATCCCATTCGAGAGATACCTTGCGTAAACTGTCTGTTGTTCTGTCTTCTGATCGTTTCATATTTTCCGTTTATCGATTACTCGCTGTCCTTTTCCTTCAAATCGTTCCAGTGTTTTTTCTTCAACCAGTTTTACCGCAACACCAATGCCAAGTTCTGAACTTAACTGTTTACGAATGGTGTCAATGAGCTCACGCTGCTGACTCATACGATCGGAAAAAAGTGATTCCTGTACTTCAACCATTACAGTTGCTCTATCCTGATGGTTTTCCCTTTCAACAACAATACGATAATGCGGCTTGGTTCCGTCAATGCCAAAGAGAACAGATTCAATCTGCATGGGGAAAACGTTCACACCTTTTATAATCAGCATATCATCGGTTCGACCAAGCACACGATGCATTCTTTTACTGGTTCTGCCACAGGGACAATCCCCCGGCATAAAACGAGTAAGATCACGAGTACGATAGCGAATCATGGGGAACGCTTCTTTGGTAAGAGTTGTAATAACCAGCTCTCCCACTTCACCTTCTTTGACCGGTTCAAGGGTCTCAGGATCAAGAATTTCCACCAGAAAATGATCTTCGCTTATGTGTAGTCCGTTACACTCGGAGCACTCTCCGGCAACTCCCGGCCCCATGATTTCAGAAAGCCCATAGTTATCACTCGCCCGAATACCAAGCTTCTGGTTGATCTCCTGCCGCATGGCTTCTGACCACGGTTCTGCTCCGAAAAGGCCAAACTTTAAGGAAAGACCGGCAGGATTAATCCCCATATCAAACAGGACATCTGCAATATTTAACGCATAAGATGGAGTACAAACCAGTGCAGTGGTTTTGAAATCCTGCATAATTTGAATCTGACGTTTTGTGTTTCCGGCAGAAATAGGAATCACAGATGCACCAAGTCGTTCTGCTCCATAATGCAAGCCAAAGCCACCTGTAAAAAGACCGTAGCCAAAGGCAATCTGGATTACATCATCAGCTGTCACTCCAGCACCGCAAAGAACCCGGGCAACAAGATCTGACCAATTTTTTATATCGTTTTTAGTGTAGCCAACCACCGTCGCCTGACCGGTAGTACCGGAGGATGAATGTAGCCTGACAACCTCTCTAAGAGGTACGGCAAACAGGCCATAAGGGTAACTGTCACGCAAATCCTGTTTCGTGGTAAAGGGGAGTTTCTGGATATCATCAAGGGAAGCAAAGCTCTCATAATCAAGCTTCATTTCACTGAATTTCTGCCGATAAAATGGTACGTGAGTACCCACACGGTAGAGAGTGGACTGGAGACGTTCGAGCTGGAGTTGCTCGAGTTCGTCACGCTTCATGCATTCTTTGTCTTCTTGCCAGTACATAATATATGATTTTTGTTTGAGTAAAAGTCGAAAAATGACTTAGCAAAACACCTTTATTAACAGGATACGTCTCACTCCTGTTTAATGCAAGGGCGACTCATTTTTCTCTTCCGAGATAAGCCCTTTGTACATCTTTATTTTCCAACAAATCTTCCGCAGGCCCTTGGACAATAATCTTTCCAGTTTCAAGGACATATCCACGATCAGCGATACCGAGTGCTGCTTTAGCATTCTGCTCCACGAGAAGAACTGTATTTCCTTCATCACGCAGCCGAACAATAATCTGAAAAATCTCTTTAACTATTAAAGGAGCCAGTCCTGTGGAAGGCTCATCCATCATCACAAGAGAAGGTTTTGACATTAAGGCCCGTCCCATGGCAAGCATCTGCTGCTCGCCACCAGATAATGTGCCGGCCAGTTGGTCTTTACGATCACGGAGAATTGGAAAGAGTTCGTACTGATGTTCAAGAAGCTCATTTATCACAGCCTTACCCTGTTTCTGTACAGGATGGCCGCCAAGGAGCATATTTTCTTCAACACTCATAGTAGCAAACACCTGACGCCCTTCCGGAACCATCACGCAGCCAAGACCTGGGATAGTGGCTGCTTTGCATTTGAGGATATTCGTTTCTTTAAAACTTGCTTCACCTGATGTTGCCTTAACAAGACCGGCAATCGTCGACAGTAATGTGGTTTTTCCTGCACCGTTGGCACCAATAATGGTGACAATCTCTCCGGCATCGACATGCATGGAGATATTTTTTAAAACTTTAATTTTCCCGTATCCGGAAGCAAGATTTCGAATTTTAAGCATTCCCTCAATCCTCTCCCAGATAAATCTTAATTACTTCCGGATCCTTCTGAATGGCAGCCGGTAATCCTTCGGCAATTTTTTCACCGAAACAAAGCACTACTATCTCATCGGAGATATCCATAACCAGTGACATATCATGTTCTACCAGTAAAACAGTTATACCCAGGTCACGGATTTTAGTGATTAGCCGCCCAACTTCTGCAGTTTCATAGATATTGAGTCCAGCTGCTGGTTCATCAAGAAGCAGAAGTGTTGGATCCATAGCAAGTGCTCTTGCCAGTTCAACGGCACGCTGCTGTCCAAAAGCAAGGCTTGAGGCATCAGTATCTGCATGTTCTTCGATTTCAAGGAGTGTCAGCAGTTCCATACTTCTGTCCCGGATAGCCAGCTCTTCTTTCCATGTCCACGGCATACGAAACATGGACGCCATAAAACCTGCTGATGATTGTACGTGACAGCCAACCATTACGTTTTCAAGGGCTGTCATACCACTGAACATCTTAATGTTCTGATAGGTTCTGGCCATGCCAAGGGCAGCCACCTGATAAGGTTTTTTGCCCTGCAACTCTTTTCCCTGAAAAAAAACAGAACCACTTGTTGCCGGAAAAGTACCGGAAATCATATTAAACAGTGTTGTTTTTCCGGCTCCGTTGGGCCCAATCACAGCTTTAATCTGTCCAGCTTCTACAGGAAAAGAGACATCGGTAACAGCATGCAAACCACCAAAGCGTTTATGCAACTGTTTGATTTCTAAAAGTGCCATAGATTTACGCCTCACCGTCCCTTTTCTGTTTCCCTTTACCAAAAAGCTGCATCAAACGATGGCGAAAAGAGATGCTTAAAATTCCATTGGGCGCAAAAAGCATAATCACAATCAGAATAAGCCCAAAGACAGCATCGTCATAGGAGCCAAAGACACCACGCAGGGAAAGAAAGTTGAGGACAACACCCATCAGTAAGGCCCCCCAGAGGTTAGCCATTCCACCCACTGCCACAATAGCTACATATCGAACAGACTTCATTACTCCTGCTTCTGAAGGCCCTATTCCACCGTTATAGTGCGTCAGGAAAACACCGGCAACAGCTGCGAAAACAGCTGACAGGACAAAGGTTTGTAATTTAAAACGGGCAGTATGGACTCCCATGGCATCGGCGGCTTCTTCTGAACCATGGATCCCACGTAGACCTCTACCTACACGAGAATCAATAAGGTTCAACAACAAAATTAAACCGAGTAGCAGAATTCCCCAGGCAATATAATAATTCGACACCCGGTCACCAAAACTGCCACTGACACTAAGTCCTGCAAACAATGGAAATGCGGGAACCTCGGAAATACCATCGGCTTCGCCAAAATACTCAACAGCCAGCACCACACGGTAAATAATAATTCCAAAGCCAAGGGTAGCCATGGCCAGGTAATGCCCTTTCAATTTTAGAACCGGAATACCAATAAATACAGCGATAACAGCGGCTGCAATAATGGCCACAGCACATGCAAGCCCCGGACTTACCACAAGGAGTTCTTCACCGTACAAGGTTTGTCCAGCTAAGAGCAAACCGGAAGAATCAAGAAACTGAACCAGTGCATTGTCTTTAAAAGGAATAAGACTGTGGGTGGTAAGACCTGCTGAAATATAACCGCCAATGGCAAAAAAACCGGCGTGCCCTAAAGAGATCTGCCCCGCATATCCCATAAGTACACAAAGCCCGATAATCAGCAGGGAATAGTAAGCAGACATGGTCATCTGTGTCAGATAATAGAGAGTATCAGTGCTACTACACACTACCTGGATAGCAATCACACACGCCAGTAACGGCAGAATTAGTAGAAGTTTTTTCATTTCCTTAAAACTCCTTCAGTGCAGAAGCTTCTTTTGATCCAAATAACCCTTGCGGACGAATAAAAAGAATAATAAGGAGGATAGCAATGGCTATAGCATCCTGAAAAGCCAGTGGCACAACAGATACTGAAAATGCTTCAATCACACCCAGTAATAATCCTGCTGCTACTGCACCGCCTGAACTGCCAAGGCCGCCTAAAATAGCCACGGTAAATCCCTTAATGGCAAGGCCAGTGCCCATATCATATTGGCTGTAAGTTATAGGTGACATCATACAACCGGCTAACGCACCCATTCCAGCACTGAGGACGAAGGAAAGCGTTACCATGTTTTCTGTATTGATTCCACAGAGAGTTGCAGCTTTACGATTTGATGCACAGGCGCGCATTTCACGTCCCACGGATGTGGTCTTAAAAAATATGCCAAGACAAATAAACATCAAACCGGAGGCTGCTACCACCCATAAAACCTGCGGCGAAATACGGGCACCTAAGATCGAAATGGAGGTTATTTCGTTTCCTACAAAATAAGGAAGTGAACGAATCGATTCACCCCAGACATGCACAGCCACTTCGCGGGACAAAATAGAAATACCAATGGTAATAATGACCAGACGGAGCACAGAAGGTGCTTTCAGCCAGCGAATAAAACAAATTTCGATACCGGCTCCAATGATCATGGTAAGTATTACAGCAAGAATGATAGCCAGAGGAAGGGGCATAAACTGCAGGAGAGTAATGGCAATCATCCCACCAAACATGACAAACTCACCCTGGGCAAAATTAATAATGCCTGTGGTGTTGTAAATGATATTAAATCCGATGGCTACAATGGCGTAGATAGAGCCATAGGTTATGCCGGCGAGGAGATATTGGACGAATAGTTCGGAGGTCATTTTTGTTAAAAAGATAAAAGACGAACGTCCAACATCGAACATCGAACATCGAACATCGAATACTGAGACATTGCTTTGTCTTTTATTCGATGTTCGATGTTCGATGTTCGATGTTCGATGTTCATTCTTTTTAAGAAGTTATACAGTCATCACAAATAAAACCGGACTGAAGAAGATCTCCAGTCCGGTGTACAATACAATTAAAACAAATAAATCTTACTTCTCATACGCAACAAACTTTCCATCTTTAACAATCATCATCTGGAACGCATCGATATCAAGACCATTATGATCTTCAGCGGAGAAAGTAAAAACGCCACCAGTTCCGGGGAACCCTTTCATGTTTTCAATGGCACTGCGTACTTTATCACGATCGTTGCCAGCAACTTCGATTGCTGCCATAAGAATGGTGAAAGCGTCGTATGCATGTCCACCAAAGGTAGAAGCAGGCTCTTTGAATTTGGCTTCATAGTTTTTGATGTAAGCCATAAGCAGCTCTTTCTGAGGATTATCAGCAGAAAGGGTATCAGCAATCAGCAGGCGTCCGGCAGGAAAGATAATTCCTTCCGCGGCTGCACCGGCAGCTTCAACATATTTGATATTTCCAAAACCATGGCTCTGGAAAAGAGGTACATCCCAGCCAGCCTGACGCATGTTTTTAGGAACAATTGCCTGTGCAGGAACGATTGACCAGTTAATAACAGCCTGAACTTCTTTGTTAGCCTTGATCTTAGCAACTACAGCAGAAAGATCATTGGACTTTTTGTCATATACTTCTACTTCAACAATTTCGATACCAAACTCAGGTGCAATCTTTAACAGTTGCCCTTTACCAGCTTTACCAAAACCTGTGTTACCGGCAAGAACAGCAATTTTCTTGATTCCCAGTTTATTCATTTCCATGTAAATCTTCTTCACGGCGTATGAATCTTTCTGAGGAGTTTTGAACACGTAAGAAGCTACAGGATTAACAATAACCTCAGCAGCGCCACAAGAGAGCAGAGGAGTTTTGGCCTGCTCGCAGATGTTCTTGATCTTCATGGTCTCGCCACTTGTGGAGGGCCCGATGATGGCAAGAACTTTGTCTTCTTCGATAAGCTGCTTGGCAAATGAAATTGCCTTTTCAGGGCTTGCAGCAGAATCTTTGATGATCAACTCAATCTTGTTACCGTTAATGCCACCTTTGGCATTAACTTCTTCCACCAGCATTTCAAGAGTTCTAGCTTCAGGACCACCAAGAAATGATGCAGGACCGGTTGCAGCAAGGATTGCGCCGACTTTAATGGTCTCTGCCATTGCAGGGGCAGCAAACAGACTCATTGCTGCAACTGCCATAAGAAATTTAGATGCTAACTTTTTCATACCTTCCTCCCCAAATATTAATAATACTTACAATGCGCAGATCTGCTCACCACTCAATATGGTGTAACCTGTGCGCTGTAACGATTCAATAGCTTTATCCATATTGTCAAAACGAAAAATCAGCACTGCATTCTCACCGGTTTTATTGACAAAAGCATACATATATTCAACATTCAATTGCTCTTCTTCGATGGTCTTTAATACTCCGGCAAGACCTCCGGTTTTGTCAGCTACTTCAACGGCGATTACATTAGTAATTCCAACTGTAAAACCGTTGCTTTTCAATGTTGTTTTGGCCTTTTCAACATTATCAACGATAAGTCGCAGAATACCAAAATCTGCGGTATCTGCAACAGACAGGGCCCGGATATTGATATTCTCAGCAGCAAGTTTTGCTGTTATCTCTGCCAGACGTCCTGATTTATTTTCTAAAAAAACTGCAATTTGTTCTACTCGCATATTGAAACTCCAGATTTCTTTAATTGATGGCTTCGTAAAAAGCTAATATACGGCAAATCCGTCATTCCGGACTCGGAGTCTTCGCTTACCTGATCCGGATCTTGTGGCTACAGCAACTTATAGATTCCGGATCAAGTCCGGAATGACAGTGCTGGAGCTTTCCTACAAACTTATCACAACTTACGATTATCAATAACGCGCTGCGCTTTTCCTTCACTACGCTGAATCGTTTTTGGTTCAACCAGCTTCACTTTGCAGGTAACACCAAGCATATCTTTTATGTCACCCTGAATACGGTTGGTAAGTTTTTCAAGCACTCGTATTTCATCAGAGAAAATATCTTCACTCACTTCAACTTCCACATCCATGGTATCCATGTTACCAACCCTGTTTACCACAATCTGATAATGGGGTTCGACACCTTCTGTTCCCATAAGGACATGTTCAATCTGAGACGGGAAGACATTCACACCACGGATAATCAGCATATCGTCAGTTCGGCCTGTTACCTTCTCCATGCGCACCATAGTTCGTCCACATTCGCAGGGATCATAGATCAAACGTGAAATATCTTTTGTCCGGTAACGGATAATGGGAAATGCTTCTTTGGTAAGAGTGGTAAAAACAAGTTCACCTTTCTCTCCGGGAGGAAGTACTTCACCGGTATCCGGATCAATAATCTCAGGGAGGAAGTGATCTTCAAAAATATGCATGCCTGATTTCCCTTCAAGACACTGCATGGAAACACCTGGCCCCATAACTTCGGACAAGCCGTAAATATCAACGGCTTTAATATTTAACTTGCGCTCCACTTCGTCACGCATATTTTCGCTCCAGGGCTCAGCCCCGAAAACGCCAACCCGTAAAGAGAGTGATTTGGGATCAACACCTAAAGATGCCATGGTTTCTGCAAGATTTAACGCATAAGATGGAGTAGCAAGCAGTACCGAGGATTTAAAATCCTGCATAATGGTTATCTGACGTTTGGTATTTCCACCGGAAACGGGGATAACCGTTGCGCCAAGACGTTCAATTCCATAATGCGCCCCAAGACCACCGGTAAAGAGACCATACCCATAGGCGTTATGGATCATGTCTTTAGATGTCGCTCCAGCACAGGTAAGCGCTCTTGCCATCAGTCCTGACCATGTTTTCAGATCTTCCTTGGTATACCCGACAACCGTTGGTTTCCCGGTAGTACCTGAAGAAGCATGTACCCGCACAACCTCATCCATGGGCACGGTAAAAAGCCCAAAAGGATAATTATCACGCAGATCTTCTTTAACGGTAAATGGAAGTTTTGCAAGATCCGCAAGAGACTGAATATCTTCAGGCTTCACGCCAGCCGCATCCATTTTTTCACGATATGGAGCAACAGTTTTATAAACCCGTGCCACCAGTTTTTTTAATCGTGTTAATTGTACGGATTCCAGCCCAACACGGGGCAGGGTTTCCATTTCTTCTTCCCAATAGAGTGTCATGGTTTAGCCCTCAAGCTAATCAGTTATTTTTCTTCCGGCAGCAAAAGCCTTCAAATTGACTTCACGAAAACGCTCAGGAACACGAGTGTTGATAATTTCCTCATAAACACTCACATCCATGGGCAGAAAGGTAGACATAGCACCAACCATTACAACATTGGCCGCTTTTACTTCTCCGGCTTCCTGCGCAATGTCAAATGCGTCAACCACAACCACTTCAACTCCCTGAGCGGTGATACTGTCGAGTGCATTTACCGGGTATGCCACCTGACCATTGGCAACCGCCGGTGGTTTAATCTGCTGACTGTTGACAATAACTTTTGATTCTTTGTGCAGATAGGGAAGATAGCGGGCTGTTTCCATCAGTTCAAAAGAAATGAGGATATCAGCCTTACCCGGTTCGATAAGGGGACTGTATACTTTTTTCCCATAGCGTAATTGAGCAGTAACCGATCCACCACGTTGAGCCATTCCATGTACTTCACTCTTTTTGGCATCATATCCGGCAGAAAGTAATGCATACGCCGTAATTTCACTGGCGAGTAAGATTCCCTGCCCGCCAACACCCGAAAAGAGAATGTTTCCTGTTGTACTCATTGTTATTCTCCTTTCCTGTTGATTGCATCAAATTTACACAGTGCAAAACATTGTCCGCAACCGTTGCATTGAACTCCGTTTATCACAGCAAAACCTTTTTGTTTCTCTTTGTACCCTTTGCTCACTGCTTCTTCTTTTGTCATTGGTGTCCAGCTGATTGCAGGGCAACCAAGTTTCACACAAGCGCCGCAACCCTTGCAATTCTCAGTTGTAGTGAGATAAGGGTTATGTACGGCATTTTTAATCTCCGGCAGAAGCACACAAGGAGCACGGGAAATAACAACTGCATATTCGTCCAGCTCAAGGGCTTTTTTCAAGGCCTCTTTGCATGCTTTAATATCGTGCGGATTAACTACTTCCACATGTTTGACACCAACCGCCTCACAGAGTTTTTCAATATTGATGGCATGTGCCGCTTCACCTTTAATATTACAGCCGGATGCAGGATTATTCTGCTGTCCTGTCATGGCGGTGATACGATTATCGAGGATAACAAGCACTGAACTTGAATCATTATAAATAGAGTTTATCAGTCCATTAATTCCAGTGTGCATAAAAGTGGAATCACCAATCACCGAAATCAACTTTCCTTTTCCGGCATCCCCTAAGGCTTTGGACATACCATGTGCTATGGTTACCGATGCGCCCATGCAGACACAGGAATCCATGGCAGAAAGTGGTGGCAGAAAACCCAGGGTGTAACAACCGATATCACCGGATACAAAAACATCCTTCATTTTAGAGAGATTGTAAAACACACCACGGTGAGGACAGCCGGCACACATATTTGGCGGACGCATTGGCAGTTCTGCAGGCGGGAACAGTTCAGGAGCAGAATCCGGCTCAATGGATGTTCTTACAATTGAAGTGTTCAGTTCTCCCTGGTTGGGGATACAATCTTTTCCACGACACTCAACACCCATAGCTTTTATGTGGTGTTCAAGAAATGGATCAAGTTCTTCCACAACAAATAATTCATCAACAGTTGCAGCGAATGCTTTAATCTCATTCTCGGGCAGCGGCCAGCACATACCAAGCTTTAATACTGCAGCTTCAGGAAATGCTTCTTTCACATAAAGATACGCGACACCGGCAGTGATAAAACCACGTTTTTTATCCCCTTCTTCTATGCGGTTATATTCGCCGTTTTCAGCAATTTTTTTCAGCTCACCCATACGCTCTTCAACAACCTTGCGACGATTTCTGGCAAGGGCCGGCAGCATAACAAATTTGGCAGGAGATTTTTCGATTCCACATTCAGCCTGCGAGCTGAGCATTTCACCTTTACTAACGATCCCTTTTACGTGGGCTATGCGTGTAGTAATCCGAAAAAGAACCGGAGTATCAAGACGCTCTGAAAGTTCAAAAGCCTCTTTCAACATCTCTTTAGCTTCCGCAGGATCAGATGGCTCAAGCATGGGAAGTTTTGCCGCATAAGCATAATTGCGGTTATCCTGCTCATTCTGTGAAGAGTGCATTTCCGGATCATCAGCAGTAAGAATAACCAGACCGCCACGAACACCGGTATACGAAACGGTGAAAAGTGGATCAGCAGCCACATTCACGCCAACATGCTTCATGGTGGCAAGAGCGCGTACACCAGCAAAAGCAGCACCGATGGCTACTTCAAGACCAACTTTTTCATTGGGAGCCCACTCGGTGTATACTCCTTCATATTTGGAGAGATTCTCCATAATTTCTGTGGATGGTGTTCCGGGATAGCCGGAGGCTACTTTCACCCCTGCCTCATAGGCAGCCATGGCTATGGCTTCGTTGCCGGACATCCAGAGCGAACTTGCGTCTGTCACTTTATTTCACCTGAAATAGTTTTATCTTATGCTGGGCTCTTAAAAAGCCCGCTACCTGCCATTTCAATCAAGTCTGAAATGACTATCTTAAATAAGTCTTCATTTTGCACTAACTTGTCGTATGTAACATAAGTCAAAACCCTGCAAACTACCCTAAAAAGTGGCTATCAATCAAGTGATTTTTTCCGGTTTCATCTGGTATTCCAGCATCAGCAGACAAGCCTGACTAACGAGAACCGTACCACGGAGTGTGGACATTTCTAACAACCCGCCGTATTTCCATACTAAACGGCGATCCTGACCTAAGAAAGTTTTTAATTAATTTGTAAAAAACACTTGACGAATAGGACGTACAGCGCTACCAATTGCCTGAGTTAGAAAAGAAGCTGAATGGTCATTCATTCATAGTTAATGATTCGTTTCAACTAAAAGTAGTCTGAATACCATCCATCAGAATACCACATGGATGAGTTTATAAAAAACTTCATATTTAAGGCGCGTGTATTCACTATTATTCCGGCGTACCAAACTCCATCGCAACGATAGTGAATGAACTGCAACAAAGAAGATGAAGAGTTTTGATAAATCCATCATTAATTTAACAGGAGAATCTTCATATTATGTTTCTAGCAAAAATTTTTCCCTTTTTACTCTGGTTTAAAGGGTACAAAGGAGAATCATTCAAACTTGACCTGGTAGCCGGTATCACCGTCGCCATGGTTTTGATTCCCCAATCCATGGCCTATGCCCAGCTTGCCGGGCTTCCTGCATATTATGGTTTGTACGCAGCTTTTCTGCCGCCCATGATTGCAGCCCTTTTTGGTTCCAGTCGTCAACTTGGAACTGGTCCTGTTGCTGTTGTTTCCCTTATGTCAGCAGCATCCCTTGAGCCTCTGGCCACTGCCGGATCTCCAGAATTTATCGCATATTCCATCATACTGGCACTTGTTGTTGGTATCTTCCAGTTCTCCCTTGGTGTGTTGCGACTTGGAATGGTTGTAAACTTTCTTTCTCATCCGGTAATTAATGGTTTCACTAATGCTGCTGCCATTATTATTGCATCATCTCAGTTCTCTAAATTCTTTGGCGTATATGTTGATAAGGCTCCACATCATTACGAAACAATGATGCGTGTTGGAAAAGCTGCCATGGATTACACCCATATGCCAACACTGATTTATGCTATTTCAGCAGTCACCATTATGGCGCTACTGAAAAAATTTGCACCAAAAGTGCCAAATGTATTGGTGGCAGTTCTTATCACCACTGTTATTTCTTATTTCACAGGTTTTAACAACGATGCACAGATTGATGTTTCTGCTATTAAGGATGCTTCAATTGCCCATCAAATCCAGGAATTCAATGCCGCCACAAACCGTATTGAAGAACATGGCGGAAATCGTGCAGCACTTGGTAAAGTCATAGATGAGCTGAAAGCTGCTGAGACTGCTTCTCATGGCGGACCATCCATTGAAGTGATTAAAATTGAGTCGGAGGTACGAATTCTTACTTCCCATATGGATCACGCGAAGGAAGAAGCACATCTCCTTCGAAAAGCACTTCGTGACATGAAATTTGAGGCAGTCTTAAACGGAGAGGAATACACGTTTTATCCCAAAGGTGATATTCCCGCCGGTGTGACAACTGACGGCGGAACATGGCGCTTGAAAGTGAAAAACAAACCTCTTCATCCCACAAAAGAAACCATTAAGGACACAAAGACAGGTGAAGATAAAATTGTTGGTCTGACAATGATGGGTGGTGGTGCAATCGTTGGCAAGATTCCTGAAGGTTTGCCTGAATTTAAGGCACCCGATCTGACACTAAAAACATTTATGAAGCTTCTGCCTACGGCTATCATTATTTCGCTCCTTGGTTTTATGGAAGCTATTGCTATTGCTAAAGCCATGGCTGCCCAAACTGGTCAGAAGATTGATGCAAACCAGGAACTTATTGGACAGGGACTTGGTAACATTCTAGGCTCTTTTGGTGGTAGTTATTCCGTTTCCGGTTCTTTCTCCCGGTCTGCTGTTAACCTTGCAGCTGGCGCTGTTTCCGGTGTTTCTTCAGTGGTCACATCCATTATGGTTGTTATCACCCTGCTCTTTTTCACTCCCCTTCTCTACCATCTCCCACAGGCAACACTTGCTGCTGTAATTATGATGGCCGTTATTGGGCTTCTAAATATTAAGGGTTTTGTACACGCCTGGCATGCACAAAAGTATGACGGTATCATTTCTGTTCTCAGCTTTCTGGTTACCCTTTACTTTGCACCGCACCTTGATAAAGGTATCATGGTTGGCTTTGTGCTTTCTATGGGAGTCTTCCTTTACAAATCAATGCGTCCTGTTGTGGCTGAACTGTCCATGCACGAAGATAAAGTACTCAAAAGTGCAGAACATTATCGTTTGAAAGGCTGTAGACATATTTCTGTTGTCCGGTTTGATGGAGCATTGTTCTTTGCAAACGCCAGTTACCTTGATGAGCAGGTTGCAAAATTCAGAACCGACCATAAAGATCTCCGCTATATTCTCCTTGATGCCAGTGGTATTAACGATATGGATGCCTCGGGTGAAGAATCACTTTCCATGATTGTTGATCGTCTGCGTTCTGCCAAGCTTGGCTTTGCCATGTGTGGTGTTAAAGGACAGGTTATGGCTGTTATGGAAAGAACTCACCTGCTGGATAAAATTGGCATGGAGAACCTCTATCCCAATACCGAAACAGCAGTTGCATCAATCGTTAATGAAATTCATAACGCTACGGATCTGCCGGAAGGTGGCTGTAATAACTGTCCGTTGACTAAATATATCCCTGCCTGATCGGCAAAAGATATAATAGTTCAAAAGGGTGTTATCCTCACAAAGGGTAACACCCTTTTTTTGTCCGCACTTATAATAGGTTAGAACTTCCCTGAAGCTAAAATCACTTCCTTGCTCCCATGGAAGAGAAATGATAAACTGAAAATATCGCAGATTAAAATTACTACGTTAACGGGGCTATGAAAAATCAAGATCAAGTACAGGCAAGCTTAACAAGCAGTCGGAAAGGTACCTACCTGTCACTTGCTTGCTGGACCCTGCTCATCCTTTTACTTGGCACATTCAGTTACTCACAGCTTGCCGATTTCACAAAAACAATTGCCATTTCTCAGGCGCGCTCACACCTGCAAAAAGACATTACTTTTCGTTCCTGGGTAGCATCACAAGGCGGAATCTATGTTCCGGTTAATGATAAAACGCCTCCCAATCCCTATCTTGCCCATATTTTATACCGTGATATACAACGTCCTGACGGAACGCCACTTACCTTGCTCAACCCGGCTTATCTGACTCGACTTGTAATCGGGGAATATGAAAAACTCTATGGCGTCGTCGGTAAAATCACCAGCCTAAAACCTATCAACAAACAAAATGAAGCCGATGAATGGGAAAAAAATGCACTCCACAGTTTTGACAGGGGGAAAGAAGAAGCCCTGACTTTTACAAATATCAACGGGAAACCTCACCTGCGTTTTATGCTGCCCCTGATAACTACAAATAATTGTCTGAGCTGTCATAGAGACCAGGGGTACCAGCTTGGAGATATCCGGGGTGGACTTTCAGTATCACTACCGATAACAACAATCATCAATGGTCAGCGGAGCACTTTTAAGAAACAGATTTTTATTCTAACGACCATCTGGACATTGGGAATCATCTTTATTCTTTTTCAAGGCCGCAGATTCTTACAAAGACAAGCAGAAAACCTTCTGGTAACTGACGAATTACAAAAAAACAGAGAACAGCTCAGGCAGAGTCTGGCCGAAAGGGACGCCATCACAAGCACCGTGCCCGATATCATGTATATGTTTAATGCAAAAGGATATTTACACTGGTGGAATAAAAGCCTTGAACGATTAAGTGATAAAACTGCAGATGAAATACCTGCCACCCATATCCTTCAATTTTTTGTTGAAGAAGATCGTGATAAAATTGCCACAGCTATGAAACAGGTCCTTACTGATGGCCATACCATTGTTGAAGGCAGAATTAACACGGTACAGGGCAGTCGTCATTTTCAATTAACAGGTGTTCGCCTCATACTCAATGACAAGCCCTATATTGTCGGTGTAGGACGTGACCTCAGTGAACACAGAGAAACAGAGAAGAAACTTCTCCAGGCAAGAAATGATGCCGAAGCAGCCAACCGTGCGATAGCCACATTCCTGTCAAATATGAGTCATGAATTACGTACGCCCCTCAACGCAATTCTTGGATACGCACAAATCTTCACAAGAGACGATGATCTGTCATCACGCCATAAACGCGGCATAAAAACCATTTACGAATCAGGAGAACATCTCCTGATGCTTATTAATGACATTCTTGATCTGTCAAAAGTTGAAGCTGGAAAGATGAAGCTGGTACCAGTGGAATTTGATCTTCCCGAATTCTTTAATGGTGTAACGGATGCTATCAAACTACGTGCCGCCGAAAAACACTTGAATTTCAAATACGAAGTCGCAGAAAACCTGCCACAGTCGATTATTGCCGATGAGTTACGACTGCGTCAGGTTTTATTTAATCTTCTCTCGAACGCCATCAAATTTACCGAAACCGGTTTCTGCAGTCTTATAGTAGAGGCAAGTGAATTTGGACAAAATATGATTAAGCTCACTATCCATGTGCAGGATAGCGGCCCCGGCATTCACCCTGAAATGAGAGAGAAAATTTTCCATCCTTTTCAACAGTCAGGTGATCCCCTTAAATTTGCAGAAGGTTCCGGGCTTGGCCTTGCCATCAGTCGTAGAATTATCACCTTAATGAATGGTACATTAACAGTTCGCAGTGATTTGGGAGAGGGCAGCAGTTTTTCTTTTTCCATAGAAGCCCCCATAGTAAAACGAAAAGAAGATGCCACCTCAAGCACTCTTCCACAACAGCACTGTGTAGACAATGAATGGCTGCATCCCATTCCGGGCTCTGCAATAACTGAAAAAATTTTACACAGTATTAAAGGCGGTGATATTGACGCCGTCATAGCATTAATAGCTCAGACAGGTGAAATCGAATCCGGGAAATACAACGAATTTGCAAAAGAAATGGCCTTGCTGGCAGATGATTTCAAATTGACTGAAATGGAAACTTTCTTAGGGAATATACGTGACAAACAGAAGTGATAAAAATGAACGAACAGTTCTGATCGTTGATGACCAGGTGGCTAACCTTAAAATGTTACTCACCTTTTTACAGGACCATGGGTACACTGTTCGAATTGCAGAATCCGCAAAACGTGCATTACAGGTACTTGAGAGCTACACACCTGACTGTATTCTACTGGATATTATGATGCCCGATGTAAACGGGTTTGCGCTCTGCCGAACCCTGAAGAGCAACCCGGAAACAGCTGATATTCCAGTGATTTTCATGAGTGCGCTGGATGCAATCGAAGATAAAATAGAAGGATTTGAAGTGGGTGGGGTTGATTACATTACCAAACCATTTCAAGACGTTGAAGTACTGGCACGGGTCAATACTCACATAACCCTGCGCCATCAAAAACTGGAACTGGAAAGAACGCAGACAACCCTGCTCCTGCAGACTGAACGACTGGAACGTCTTGCCATTACAGATGAACTAACAGGACTACACAACAGACGGTGCCTGAAACTCGTACTCGACAGAGAATGTCAACGAGGAACGCGTCACGACACATATTACCTTTCCTGTCTGGCATTGGATATTGATCATTTTAAAAGAGTTAACGACACATACGGGCATGATATTGGCGATAAAGTCTTACAAAAATTTTCATCCATCTTACTGGACGGTATTCGTTCCACTGACTCCTGTTTTCGTGTTGGCGGAGAAGAATTTATCATTATTCTCCCGGAAACCGACACCAGTGGTGCCTGGAAAACTGCCGAAAAAATACGTCTTTGTATTGCTGAGGAACAATTTTATACTGTTGAGTATCCAGTCACAGTAAGTATTGGTATCGCCACAATCCATCAAAAACACGTTGAAAAAAGTGCTGCGTTAATGAATTCTGCTGACAGAGCACTCTATAGAGCCAAAGCAAATGGTCGAAACAGGACAGAAAAAGCTGAAGTCATCACATAGTGGAGGTAGCCCAAGTATCTTGCATCATTGATTGATGAGCTTCTCTATCTTGATGGCGTTGCAAAAAGATACAATACGTCAAGTCCGTCATTCCGGCCTCCAGCTCCTGAATTTCCTGCGCTACTTCCTCCATACCACTAATATCACCATGCTCACTAAGTTGTCGTACGTTCTTTAAAACTGTATTAGGGGGGACAACAAACGCTGCCACTGTTTTTCCACTTCACCCGGATCCCATCTGGTCCGGGGTTTCCTGCAGCTGCTCCTTAATTTCCTGAGATGTTGAAAACAGATCCAAGCCCAGGAGAATTGAAAACAATATCAGAGCAAAAATGAGAACAATTGAGGAAAAATGTCTGGCATAAGATCTTCCCGGAACAAGCGAAACAGTCCTCTACGGGTATGTGTTCATAATAGCCTATAAATAAGGCTATCATCCTGAATCCACGCATTCAAGTAAAAAAAAGCGACAACTTGACTATGAGTGAAAATATGATAAAATCAATTATTACAGTCAGGTTCCTCCTAATTCCATCATGATAATAGAGTCCATGACAACAATACTCATAATAGATGATCAACCTGCCAACCTAAAGTTGCTGGTTGATCTGCTCCGTCGGCAAGATCATACTTTACTGGTAGCCTCCAGTGGCCAGCAGGCACTGGAAATTTTACAGTCACAACTGCCGGATTTGATCCTTCTTGATGTAATGATGCCAGGCATGGACGGCTTTCATGTGTGCAGAGAAATCAAAAAAAATCCAGAACAGAGTGGTATCCCGATTATTTTCCTCACAGCCCTTGGTGATATTGAAGACAAGAACAGAGCATTTGCTGCAGGCGGTGTCGATTTTATCTCCAAACCATTCCATGAGCAGGAAGTACTGCTTCGCATCCACACCCACCTCACCCTCCACAAGCAACGTCTTGAACTGGAACAACAAAAAGAAACTTTGAGTGTGACTCTGCGCTCCATCGGAGACGGGGTTATCACCACCGACACCCATGGCAAAATTTTATTTCTCAATAAGATTGCCGAAAAGCTCACCGGTTGGGATCTTGAGGAAGCTTACGGGAAAGATTCCACAAAAGTTTTTAACATTATTAATGAAAAAACAGGGGTTAAGTGTCCAAATCCTGCTCAAAAAGTTCTGGAAATTGGCAGAATCATTAATCTTGCGAACCACACAGCACTTATCACCAAAACCGGATCCATTGTGAGCATCGCTGATAGCGGTGCTCCCATTCGGGATCGCAGAAGTAAAATCATCGGAGTTGTTATCGTTTTTCGGGATGTCACCCATGAAAACATGCTGGAAGAAGAGCTTCTGAAAAGTAAAAAGCTGGAGTCTATTGGTATTCTCGCAGGGGGTATTGCCCATGATTTCAACAATATTCTTGCAGCGATCATGGGTAATATTGATCTTGCCGGTCATTTTATACATGAAGATAAAGCACGGGCCGAAGAGCTGCTGCAAGCCGCCCAAAAAGCTAGCAAACGAGCTGTTAAACTGACAAATCAGCTACTCACTTTTTCACGGGGTGGTGATCCGGTTAAAGAATCTACTGCACTTCAGGGGATTATTTCGGAATCAGCGGACTTTGTTCTCCAGGGGAGTAAAGTTTCCTGTGCTTATAAATTTTCTCAAGATATCTGGCCTGTGGATATCGACACAGGGCAAATCGGGCAGGTAATTCAAAATATCGTTCTTAACGGCGTACAGGCGATGCCAGGAGGCGGAGTCATACACGTTCATTGCGACAACTGTACCGATCCCACAAAAGAGGCTTTACTGAGCGCTCACGACGGGAATTATGTCCGCATTCGTATCCATGATCAGGGTGTTGGCATTCCCCAACAGATCATCGATAAGATTTTTGATCCCTACTTTTCCACCAAACAACTTGGAAACGGGCTGGGCCTGGCCATCTGTTATTCCATCATTCAGAAACATGACGGCTATATTACTTCCAGTTCCCAGCCTGGCGAAGGGTCAATATTTACCATTTACCTCCCTGCTCACCCGGATATAACGGTAGAGCAGAAAAAGAAATCATCTTTTGATCCGGCAGCAAAACCGTCACGTATTATGGTAATGGATGATGAAGAAATGATACTCAACGTCGTGCAGTCACAACTCACATCTCTTGGCCATGAAGCGGTACTGGTTAAAGACGGCCAGCAGGCCATGGACAAATATCAGGAACTGCAGGATGCGAATACTCCTGCCGATCTGGTTATACTGGATTTAACTATTGCCGGTGGAATAGGTGGTGAGGAAACGGCAGAAAAACTCCTGAAGATTGATCCACATGCAAAACTTATTGTGTCCAGCGGATACTCAAACGATCCGATTATGGCAGATTATAGAGCCTATGGATTCAAAGCAGCGCTGGCGAAACCATTTGATCTTATGGAGCTTAATAAAGCTCTTGCTTCTGTTTTGTAAAAAATATAACAACCGTAATCCCTTTTCTCTCATCTTTTTTCGAAAAAGCTGCTGCATATTTTCCATTTGCGGATTCTATCGTTTAGTATATAGTATTGGTAATTACTATGGAGAAGTAATGAGTCTCTATGGCTAAAATGTGTTGTTAACAATTAATTTAAAACCAAGAGGTATGACAAATGAGCAAAGAAACAGCAAAATGTGAAGTATGCGGTAAAGAAACAGATAAAGACAAACTCACACTCTGTATCGGTTGCGACAAACAATTCTGTGAGGATTGTCACAGTCCCGAAACGATGGAAGAGTACTGTATTGAGTGTGTAGGAATGGGTGGAGTTGTTCCCCAATCATAGTATGTGACAAAACTAACCGTTTTATTTTACATAACAAAAAAGCCGAGCTGCTGTCCCTTTAGTTGCTCGGCTTTCTCTTATAAAAATCTGCTTTTTTCTCACACACCGGCTTCTTCAAGTTTTTCCTGAGCCGTTTCCCACTTTTCATACCAGCGTGTCAACTGACGGCTGGTATCATCATATTCTTTAGATGTTGATGCCCAGGCGTCCTGATCCTGATAGAGCTCCGGATCAGCCATTTTTTCTTCAAGGGCTGTTTTTTGTGCTCTTCTGCTTCATGATTGGCCGGGGTAATAATCACCGGAGATATTGCAATCGGTATTGATTCAATATCCCTCTATATGCTTGGTGACAAGGGAGTGGGGACAGATAGTCAGGTTCTTTCTGTTACGTGTAATGGAGGCTCAAAAAAGATACATTACACCAGGGCAACACGTATATCTCTACCCACTGCCTTGGCAAATTTTTCCAGAGTAGAGAGCCGGATATCCGTTGCATGGTTTTCCATCCTAGATATAACCGATTTTGAGGTGTGCAACTGGTCGGCAATCTGTTTCTGGGTAAGCCCTGCCTCTATCCGTGCCTGCTTGAGAAGTACTCCGAGTTTGAATGTATCAAAACGTTTTTCATATCCTTGCCAGAATTCAGGATTTTTATCGGCCAGCTCTTTTTTTAATTGTTGTAAATTACTCATTATGCCCCCCCTTTCTAAAATAATCCTTCTTTCGTCGTTCAGCTTTTTTAATCTCTTTCCTGGGCGTTTTTTGTGTTTTCTTGGTGAAAGCATGGTTCAAAATAAGCAACTCATCACCATCGAGGAACCCCAGCAATCTAAAAATATTATTTCCAAATTGTATGCGCACCTCCCATAGATCATCTGTTGCTTTCAGTTTCTTCAAAATTTACGAGGAACCGATTCCATAGTTTCTATGAGATCAAGAACAAAAACAACCTTTTCCGCCTGTTGGTCGGAGAGAGATGTAATGAACCAGACCACCGGCTTTTTGCCGTTGGCCAAAGTATAAAAAACAATCTTTTTCATAAAAGCAGGTTAGCGTATATGCGAACTCTTGACAAGGCGAAATAGCCGGGCCGACTCATATAGCAATCGCCGTTGCCGTGAGAATGGTAGCCGGTGCCGACAAGATGCAGCCGGCTCTGATTGCTGGTGGTGCCATCCTTCCGGATCTGGATCATCCGCAGTCATTTATAGACCGTGTTTTCTTTCCTATTTAACTACCGCTTAATAAATGGCTTGGGCATCGAGGGGCATTTCATTCGTTTTGGGTATGGGGCTGCTTTGCCTGGCTGGTTTGCTTTGGCTTCCGGCATTCTTTATCGGAGCCGGAGCAATACTCCATGTTTTAGCTGACTGCGTGACCTAAGGAAGCATCTTAATCGCCTCCAATCCCGTAGTGTTTAATATTGCCCCTGCACATCTCTACTTGGCTCATTTGCTCTTTCCAGCTAGGTGTGGGCTTGCAATGTATAGGAGTAGCGTAATGTTTAATGATTATGTGAAATTGTAAAGATTTCCATTGGCCATTGTTGCGGTTTTGTGCAAATAGTAGAAATTGCCAATAATCTGGTCTCATGTTGATTTTCAAAATTGATTACGAAATGCGCAAGCCAGCATCCTACTGCTGGATCAGTGGGATAGCATGGCCCGACTCATCAATTGTTTCCTGAAACTCCATTTACTCTCCCCGCTCTGCTAAAAGAATTTTGTATCCTTGACTGTTTACTGTAATCTTTGTACTTTGCCTCCCTGTCTAACGTTCGTTAGAAACGAAAAAGAACTATCGTTACAACCAGGAGAGAAAGAATGACCAGAGTATTCTATTGTGTGTTCGTGTTTCTTGTTACGCTCACTTGTACTGTTAGTAGCTGGGCTGAATCAAGCACGCAGGGTGTTCCTGTTACAGCAAGTGCTTTGATCCGAAAAACAGTAATTATCACAGAAGAATCCATGGGCTGGATCGAGAGCAAAGTAAACCCGGAGGTGGCCGCTGAAGTCTCCGGACGCATACAGGGGATTTTTGTTGATACCGGCCAGATAGTAAAAGCCGGCAGCACAATGCTCACCATTGACAGTGAAGAGCAAAAGCTTGAGAAGAAAGCATTACAATCAGAAGTCGACCGTTTACAAGCCTTGATTAGCAACCAGAAACGAACCGTTGCCCGGCACAAGAATCTGCTCGCCAAAAAGTCAATCTCCCAGGAACGATTTGATAATGCCGAGGTAAAACTCCTTACGCTTCGGGAACAGTTAGCAGGTGCAGAATCCAGGCTGGCAGATAACCGACGGCTTATGGATAAGACTTCAGTGTTTGCCCCTGTGAGTGGCTGGATCGAGAAACGATTTGTTTCCAAAGGTGATTTTGTCAAAGAAGGCACTCCGCTTTTCCTGCTGGTAACAGATAAGTTTCTGCGTATCGTCCTACCCTTTCCAGAAAATGTTGCAACCAGCCTTGCCATCGGTCAACAGGTAAGGCTCACCTCTCCACTGTCCCATGACAGAATAATCGAAGCTACAATCAACCAGATCAGACCGGCAGTAAATATTCACAGCCGGGCCATTGAAGTAATCATCTATCTTGAGAATCCAGGGGCATGGCGCCCAGGTGGAACCATCAACGGCACAGTGATTATCGACAAACATGAAAACGGAATACTGGTACCAGCCAGATCCATTGTCAGACGACCGGCCGGAGATGTCGTTTATCAAATAGAAAATGGGATTGCCCGTCAAAAAATAGTGACTGTGGGCAGTCGTCAAGGTGATCTTGTCGA